>CAZYFC010000012.1:0-19699 GCA_964646715.1 uncultured Lachnospiraceae bacterium | reverse complement strand
TCGGGCGGTATCGACAGCCCCGTGGCAGGCTACATGGTAGCCAAACGCGGCGCGGTGATCGACGCGCTCCATTTCGAGAGCTTTCCCTATACGAGCGAGCGCGCCAAGGAAAAGGTGCTGGAGCTTGCGCGCCTTGTGACCGAGTATACCGGCAAAATGAACGTCCACGTCATCTCGCTGACAAAGATCCAGGAGGAACTGAAAAAGAGCATCAATCAGGAGTATTTCACCCTGCTTCTGCGCCGCTCGATGATGCGTCTTGCCCAGCGCGTGGCGGATAAGTATTACTGCGAGGCAATCGTCACCGGCGAGAGCCTCGGTCAGGTTGCAAGCCAGACCATGCAGGCGCTCGGCGTTACCGACAGCGTCGTGTCTCTGCCTGTCTTCCGCCCCTGCATCGGCATGGACAAGGAAGAGATCATCACGGTTGCACGAAAGATCAACACCTTCGAGACCTCGATTCTGCCCTATGAGGACTGCTGCACCGTGTTCACACCCAAGCATCCGAAGACGCGCCCCGTGCTTGCCAAGGTGCTTGCCGAGGAAAGAAAGCTCGATCTTGCCGCCCTTGAGGACGAAGCATTTGCCGCCATCGAGGAGCATGTGATCAAGACCTATTGATGAGGATCAAAAAGCCGCCCGCTTGTCAAGCGAACGGCTTTTTTAACTGTCTCACAGCGATTCAAGAAGGGTGCGGTAGGCCTGAACGGCAAAGTCAAACGCTTCTCTGCCGCTTTTGAAGCGGCGATTGCCCATCACCATGTCAGCATCGTCGCCCGATAGGGCGGCAAGACCCGTGAAGGCGTGCAGGTGAGGCTCGAGCGTTGCCACCTTGCCGCCGCGTGCGATGAAGTCGCGCGTGATGGCAGCAAGATTGCCCACGCCGTAGCCTGCGGGCACGACCCTGCCGTCCGGCAAAGCGTCCTTGATATGCAGATAGGCGACCGAGTCCTTGACCGTTTCCCACGCTATGCTTGTATCGACGCCGCACTGAATGAAGTTGGCGGGATCAAAGACGGCTTTCAGTGTCTCAACGGCGTCAAGGATCTCGCGGCAACGCGCGATATTGTCGCCGTAGATACCTTTTTCGTTTTCGTGGCAGAGAACGATGCCCGAATCCTTGGCTTTGTCGGCAAAGGCGGTAAGACGGGCTACAACCTCGCCTTTTGCATTGTCACCGAGCGCCGTCCAATCAAAGAAGCTGAAAAGACGGATGCAGGAAGCTCCCGTGGCTTTGGCGATCGCCAGCGTGTTTTCAAAGCGGGCGAGCTCGTCTTCAAAGCTGTCGGTGAGGCGTACCTTGCCGATCGGGGAGCCTATTGACCAGACCGAAATGCCGTTTCTTGCCAGCTTTTCTGCAACAGAGGCGGCTTCGTCGGGGGTGTGACTGCTGATATTTCTGCCGTTTACGCCGCGCAGCTCGATATAGGGGATCCTGTTTGCCACGAGTGCGTCGATCTGCTCGTCAAGGGATGCGCCCGCCTCGTCGGCAAAGGCGGAAAGTAACAATTTGTCTTGCTTCATTACCATTTTACCAGCCATCGCGGAAGCAGATGCTCGAAGCTTGCGTCGGGCGAATCGTATTCCTTGAAGGCTTTTTCCTTTTCTGCTTTTTCTTGGAGGAGCTTGTTATAGAGCTCGTCGTCGTAAGGGAGGGTGACCCAATCGTCAAGCCATGCCGAGAGGTATGCGCCGCCCGTCAAAGCTGCCTGGTGGATGCTCTCGCGGCCGTCGGCGAGTAAGGGCCTACCGTCGAGAACTGCCTCGGTGAAGTTTTCAATGATACCGCAGTGTGCCGTCTCGGGGCCATCCTGCAGAAGCTCGCTGTAGTCGCAGGGAAGATGCGGCATGCTCTCTTTGGAGGTAAAGCGTGCCTCTTTTTCGGAAAAAGGCAGTTGCCGGAATTTCAGCTTACCCTCCTCAATGACGAGCTTGCCTCTGTCGCCCACGATCTCAAGGCGATTCGTGCCGGGATATTCCCCCGTCGTCGTGATGAACTGCATCGTTGCGCCGTTTGTGTATTCGCCGTGGATGATGGCGAGATCCTCCACTGTGATGCGGTGATAGTGTCCCTCCGTGCAGAAGCCGCGAAGACGCTTCGGCATGCCGAAGATCCACTGCAGGATATCGAGGTTGTGGGGCGCCTGGTTAGTGAGAACGCCGCCTCCTTCGCCCTTCCAGGTGGCACGCCATGAGCCCGAGTCGTAATAGCTCTGCGTGCGGTACCAATTGGTGATGATCCAGGTCAGGCGCTTCTTTTCCCCGAGTGCGCCCGAATGCACGAGCTCGTGCGCCTTGGCGAAGAGCGGATTGGTGCGCTGATTGAACATGATCCCATAGACCCTGCCGCTTTTATCGGCGGCTTCGTTCATTGCCCTGACATCAGAAAGCCGCACGCCTGCGGGCTTTTCGGTTAAAACGTGCAGACCCTTTTCAAACGCGTCAATGGCGATGGGGGCATGAAGATAATGCGGAGTTGCGACGATCACGGCGTCCAGCTTGCCCCATGCAAGAAGTGCTTTGTGATCGGCAAAGAAGGGAATTCCGGGATAGTTTTTCTCAGCCACGGCCTGCTTGCCGGGATCGTTGTCGCAAATGGCGGCAAGCTCTGCACGCGGGATCTTGCCTTCAAAAAGGTTACGCACATGCATACTGCCGATATTGCCAAAGCCGATTATGCCGAAACGAAGGGCTTTTTGTGACATCATTATCACCTCGCAGAGAGAGTGTGTGTGTGTGAGCGAGAGAGCGTTACTGTATACCTATTATATATTTTTGATGCCTGTTAGTAAAGGGGTATTCCGGAAAAAATATTGCATTTCGTCTTAATGTATGATATACTTGCGACAGAAAAGACGAAACGGAGCTTTGAGAGGAGGCAGACTGTGAAAAACGATGAAATGACGCTTGCGCGTCACCTGATCGATCTGTCGAGGCGTGCGTACTCACGCGCCTACTACGTTTATTCGGAGTTTCTGTCGCCCGCCGACGCTTCGCTTCTTGAGACGCTTTACAGACGAAAAGAGGTTGGCGCGTATACGCTCTACGGCGGCTACCGGGGCGCGGAGCGCTCCCTTGCCGTCTTCGGAAGTGAACAAGAGCTGGGCTATCCGCCCTCGTATCCCACCGTCTGGCTCGAAATAACGCCCCGTGCGCCTAAATTCGCCGATCTGCTTTCGCATCGCGATGTGCTCGGCTCTCTGATGGCCCTCGGCATCCGTCGCGAGGTGCTGGGCGATATTCTGATCACCGACAATACCTGCTATCTGTTCATGCTGGAGAGCATGTCGGACTATATTGCCGAGCATCTTGTCAAGGTCAGGCATACCGATGTCAAGGTGCGCGGCGTCGATTCGCCCCCCGAAATCGCCCTGACGCCCCCCGATGAGAGCGTCTACGTCGTGGCAGGGGAGCGTCTTGACGCCTTTGTTGCCTCAGTCTACAGGCTCTCACGCGCCGAAAGCGCCGACATGATCGAAAAGGGGCTGGTCGCCATCGACGGAAGAGTCTGCGAAAAAGGCTCGGTCACACCGCACGAGGGGGCGATGATCTCCCTGCGCGGCTACGGCCGCTTTCAGTATCTTGCCACGGTCGGAGATACCCGCAAGGGCAAGCTCCGTATTAAGGCAAGGGTGTATTGAACCGACATCTTCAATCGGTCGGGAGGAGAAGCGAAGCGCCGATTGGGGTAACTTATCATAACGGTCTTATCAAAATCGGCAGAGGAGCAACACGCCTCTGCCGATTTTGGCAAATAGTCTTATGAGATCGTGAGAAGCCAATGTCAGGCGTTTCTGTCGGTATCGGTGGCGTCGGCGGCGTTGGTGGTATCGGTGGCGTCGGTGACGTCGGAGGTGTCGGAGGTGTCGGAGGCATCGGCGGTATCGGTGGCGTTAGGGGTATCGGTGCCTTGGGCGGCATCGGTGCCTTGGGCGGGGCAAGCCTTGGCGGCGAAGTCGGGGCAGGAAAGAGGGGAGAGCCCTTTTGACGCGCGGTGCGTGTTCACAAGGGTGTATATCCCACGGTAAGAAAGGGGCATGAGATAGCTTGAGGCAATCGATGCAAGAAAGCCGACGAGTAAACCGCCGAGAATATCGGTTGGGAAATGCAGATAGAAGTAAAGGCGCGAAAAGGCGATGAGGCAAGCGAGAATGATGGCGGGCGTGCCTGCTTTTTTGTCCTGCCAGAAGAGCGAGAAAGCGCCCGAAAAGGAGACGGTAGCGTGTCCTGAGGGGAAGGAGGCGTCAGAGGGCAGGAGTGAGGCGTCGATCGCGGGAGGCGTATGCCATTTGATCTCGTAAGGGCGCGCACGGCCGACGAGAGGCTTCAGGATGACGTTGGTCGCGAGCGTTGAGAGAAGAAGCGAAATGGCCATGGAAACGCCGAAGCGTCTCGTTTTCCTGAAGCAGAGAAAGACGGCGGCGAGAAGGATCCAGAACCAGCCTCCGTTTGCCAGAAAGGAGAGTCCTTTCATGACGGTATCAAGAAAAGAGGAGGTGAGATGCTCTCTTATCCAATCGAGGAAAATAAGTTCAAGTCGTGTGATACGGTAATACATAGTTCTTTAATCGGGAATGGTGACGTCTTCGCCAAGGGCGAAAAGGTGGATGTCCTGAGATAGGGAATTCAGGTTTTTATACTCGCGGTAATCGGTGCAGACGACGGCGTAGATCTCTTTGTGCGCTTCCTGTGCAAGCTTGTTGAGGAAGTCTGCAAAGCCGCCGCTTCCCTTATAGATGCCGAAGGAGCTTGAGCCGTCCGAGGCGGTGGCGATCAGTACGAGGCGGCGTCCTGCAAGCGGCGTATTCGGCTTCGGAGCGTATACCCAATAGATCGCCGTTTCGCGTTCAAGCGCACTCATGCGTATCTTTGAATAGTCGTTTCCGATCCACCGACGTGCCTCGGGTGTTTTCGTGACGGCGATATCACTTTCCTGCAAAATAAGACCCGCGTTCTGCAAAAAGGAGGCAACGCTCTTTTTCGAGGGCGCTATCTGTGTCGCCTTGCGGATGAGCTTTGCGACACCCGCGTCGCTCCAGAGAAGACGGTCGCCGCATCCGAGGCTTTTCGGGGTGGCGTTTGTCATGAGCTGCAGGAAAAATTCCGCCTGCTCGGGTGAGACGGTGTAGGAAACGCCATCCTTGCCGCGATTTTTTTCGGCAAGATAACGATCGAATGCTTTTTCGATCGCCTTCAGCTCGTAGACGGTGCAGTCGTAGGTCGCGGCAATCTTTTCGTGTGTACTGCCTGCTTTCATCAGAATGATGACCTCGGTAAGGGTCTCTCTTGAAAGCTTTGTATCGAAGGAGAAGTCTTTGATCGCTGCGTGAAGGCTTGCGGAAGCGGCGATCGGAGGACGGCCTGCACGGCGCTGTCGGCGGTATTCGTTGGCAAGCGCACGGTTTTTTTGGAGTCTTACCCTGACGTAGACGGTCAGGGAGGTGAGAAGCGGCAGGTTGCAGATCAGTAAGGTGAGAAGAGCGTAGCCGAGACGGTAACGAACGAGGATGAGCAGAAAGGAGAGATAGCACCATAGAGCGAGGATGCTCGGCAGTATCAGCCCGATCGCGAAAGGCTTCTTTTTGGAAAGAGGCAGATTGGCAAAGCCTGCGACAGGCGAGAGGGCGATACTTACACCCAACAGGATGAAGAGGAGTGTCCTTGGCAAGTCTTTGCCTCCTTTCGTTCGGAACAGAGCATGAGGAAGAGGTTAACCTTCCTTGGCAAGGCGCAGGATGTCACCCGCCTTGACGGGGAAGGGGGTGGGCATGCGAAACGGCATATAGGGGTGGGGCGTTGAATCGATCGGTAGGCGGTTTTCGTCAGACAGCGCGGGGACAATGAAGCGGAAGCCGACCCTGCCGGGCGTCAGAAGCTCGACGCTTGCACCGACTGAGCACTTGTTGCGCTGAACGAAAATGCCCTCCTTCGTCTTTTCGTCATAGCCTGTGGCGGTGGCCAGGTAGGCGTTCTCTGCAAGATAGCCGCCTCTTGTGACGAGCTGGGCGTTCTTCATGGGATCGTCGAAGAAATAGCCCGTGCAGTATTCACGGTGGTTGACGCTTTCAAGCTCGGTGAGATAGCGCGGATCGTAGCGGTAATTCGAGGGATCCTTGGTATAGGCGTCGATCGCCATGCGGTAGGTGTTCGACGTGACCGCGGCGTAATAGGCGCTCTTCATTCTTCCTTCGATCTTGAAGGAGGCGATGCCCGCTTCCATCAGCTCGGGGATATGCTCGATCATGCACATGTCGCGGCTTGCCAGGATATAACTGCCGAGCGCGTCCTCACGCAGCTCCATTGGCATCTCCGGACGCTTGACCTCAGCGATCTCGTAGACGTTGTATTCCCAACGGCAAGGCTGAGCGCACTCGCCGCGGTTGGCATCTCTGCCCACCATATACTGCGAGAGAAGGCATCTGCCGCTGAAGGAGACGCACATCGAACCGTGGATGAAGGTCTCAAGCTCAAGCTCCGGAGATATTTTTTTACGAATGTTGGCGATCTCGGCAAGGGATAGCTCGCGTGCAAGCACGACGCGCGCAGCGCCGAAGCGCTGCCAGAAATTGCAGTCAGCGTGGCTGACGGCTCCTGCCTGTGTCGATATATGAAGCGGAATATGCCCAAGACGCTCTTTGGCGAGCGAAGCGACGCCGACGTCTGCCACGATGAGCGCGTCAACGCCCGAAGAGGCAATGTCGTCAAAATACGCTTCCAGTGCGTCGTATTCGTCGGTGTGTGGCGTGACGTTGACGGTGAGGTAGACCTTTTTGCCACGCATGTGTGCATAGGCAACCGCCTCATACAGCTCTTCCACCGTGAAATTGGAGGCGGCAGAGCGCATACCGAAGGCTTTGCCCGCAAGATAGACGGCGTCTGCGCCGTAGAGAAGGGCTGCCTTCATTTTTTCAAAATTGCCCGCGGGCGCGAGAAGTTCCGGCATAGATCCTCCGAAAAAGTATTTGCGGCAAAGCCGTGGCCGTGCGAAGCCTTGCCGACTTCGCATGCTATTTCATTTTACTATAAAAGTTCCGAAAAGTAAAGAATTTTTCATCAAGATATATTGACAATTTTCTGTTCGGTTGTTATAATGATAAAGAACTAATGACAATGACGGAGTTTGCCCTGTCATAGCCTTCGTTACCCAGAGAGGCCCGCCTTCGGCTGTAAGCGGACTTAGCGAATTGGCAAGGCGTTTCTCTCCCGAGTCGGCAGGGTGAAGCTTTTTCTGTAGTCCTGCCCGCCATCCCACGTTAAGGGACAAAAGGACAGAAAAAGCTTTTCTGCCAAAGTTAGGTGGTACCGCGTGGCATGCTCCTCGCCCTATTGTTGTCGGGCGATGGGCTTTTTTTGTGTCGCCGGGTCGACTGCCTTGCTCTTATTTTTGCAACACCGAAAGGATTTTTAAGTCGGAGGTAGACTATGAAAGAATTACTCCTTGCCATCTCAGCAAAGGCGGAGGCCGAGCTTGATGGTATCACTGACGAAGCGACGCTTGAGGAAGCGCGCGTTCGTTATCTTGGTAAAAAAGGCGAGCTGACAGGGGTGCTTCGCGGCATGGGTAAGCTCTCGCCCGAAGAAAGACCGGCCGTCGGTCAGCTTGCAAACGAGGTCCGCGCCACTATCGAAGGCCGCCTTGCCGAACGAAAGGCCGCACTTGTTGCCGCCTCGCTTGAAAAGAAGCTGAAGGATGAAAAGATCGACGTGACGGCCCCCGGTAAGCGTCTTGCCGTGGGCGAGCGTCATCCCCTTGCCAAGGTGGAGGACGAGCTTTGCACCATCTTCACGAGCATGGGCTTCGATATCGTTGACGGTCCTGAGGTCGAATACGACAAATACAACTTTGAAAAATTGAATATCCCGAAGGATCATCCCGCAAGGGACACGCAGGACACCTTCTATATCACCGATAACATCCTGCTTCGCTCACAGACCTCGCCCGTACAGGTTCGCACGATGGAGGTCAGAAAGCCCCCTATCCGCATCATCTCGCCCGGCCGTGTCTATCGTTCCGACGCCGTTGATGCGACCCACTCTCCTATGTTCCATCAGCTTGAGGGCCTGGTCGTGGACAAGGGTATCACGATGGGCGACCTGAAGGGTATGCTGGAGTATTTCGCCAAGCAGCTTTTCGGTGAGGATACCAAGCTCCGCCTGAGACCGCATCACTTCCCGTTCACCGAGCCTTCTGCCGAGGTCGACGTCTCCTGCTTTGTCTGCGGCGGCAAGGGGTGCCGTGTCTGCAAGGGCGAGGGCTGGATCGAGATCCTCGGCGCAGGTATGGTGCATCCCAACGTGCTGAGAGGCTGCGGCATCGATCCCGAGGTCTATTCGGGCTTTGCCTTCGGTCTTGGCATCGAGCGGATCGTTATGAGAAAATACAATATTGACGATATGCGCCTGCTTTATGAAAACGATCTGCGTTTTTTGAAGCAGTTCTGATAAGAAAGACGGTTCGGAATGGAAAAAAACACTGCTGTGCAGACCAAAACACCCTTTCGCACGTTGCTGAAGGAATACGCGCTGATCAGTTTTGGCTCGCTGATCGTGGCTATCGGTCTTTACCTGTTTGCCGTCCCCAATCAATTCGTTATGGGCGGCGTCACCGGCATCGCCATCGTTCTGACACCTTATCTCCCCTCGTTTTTAACGCCTGCCGTTCTCGTTCTTATCCTGAACATCATCCTTCTTCTCGTCGGCTTTGCCTTTCTGGGCAAGGATTTCGGCTTCAAGACGGTCTACGGCAGTCTTCTCTATTCGGTCATAGGTCTTGTGATCGAATGGGTAGAGCCGCTTTTTCCGAACGGCTATCCCCTCACCGCAACGCCTGAACACGGCGCGAATCTGCTTTTGGAGCTGATCCTTGCCGTTGCGCTTCCCGCCATCGGTACGGCTATCGTTTTCTATTATAACGGCTCGGGCGGCGGTACTGACATCATTGCACTCATCCTGAAAAAATATACCCGTATTGAGGCAGGTACGGCGCTTGTGATCGTGGATTTTCTGATCACGATCGTCTCCTTCACGTATGGTGTGGAGATCGGACTTCTGTCCTCGCTCGGACTTTTCCTCAAGTCCTTTATTCTCGACCGTGTCAACCGCAATATGAATCTCTCAAAATATTGCATCATCATTACCTCCAAGCAGGAAGAGGTGCGCGAGTTTATCAGCAAGCGTCTCAACCGCGGCGGTACGCTCTGGCGCGGTGAGGGTGTCTATACGGGGCAAGAGAAGGCGATCTTTCTCGTTGTCATGAAGGGAAGACAGATCAATGCCTTCCGCGATGAGATCAACAAGATCGACGAGCACGCCTTTACCGTGGTGGACGACACGAGCGACATCATCGGACAAGGCTTCCGTGCTTTGGTTTAGTTTCAGAACACAAAACTGTTTATTAGCTAGTAGAAAGGTTACAGATACTTATGAAACTGTCTATGAATTGGGCGAAGGATTTCGTCGACGTATCCGATATCCCGATCAAGGATTACTGTGATAAGCTCACCGATACAGGCTCTAAGGTCGAGGGCTACGAGGTGCTTGGCGCAGACATTGAAAACGTCGTGGTGGGTAAGATCGTGAAGATTGAAAAGCACCCTGACTCCGACCATCTGCTCGTCTGTCAGCTTGACTGCGGCGAGGGCACGCTCCGCCAGATCGTTACCGGCGCGCAGAACGTGTTTGAGGGCGCGACTGTTCCGGTTGCCAAAGCCCCTGCCAAATTGCCCGGTGGCGTGACCATCAAAGCGGGCAAGCTCCGCGGCGAGGAATCGAACGGTATGCTCTGCTCGATTTCGGAGCTTGGCCTTACCCTGCACGAGGTGCCTTACGCCATCGAGGATGGCATCTTTATTATGAACGAGGACTGCAAGGTCGGTGACGATATTCACGACGTGATGCTTCTGCGTGACAACGTGGTCGAGTTTGAGATCACTTCCAACCGTCCCGACTGCCTTTCGGTGATCGGTCTTGCCAGAGAAAGCGCCGCTTCCTTCGGAAGAGCTTTCTCGGTCAAGGCGCCTACCGTGACTGAGGCGGGCGGCAACATTGCCGATTATCTCTCGGTGGACGTGGAGGACGGCGAGCTTTGCAAGCGCTACGCCGCAAGAGTGGTGCGTAACGTTAAGATCGCGCCGTCTCCTCTCTGGATGCGTATGCGCCTGTCTGCCGCAGGCGTGCGTCCTATCAACAACATCGTTGACATCACCAACTATGTCATGCTTGAATACGGTCAGCCGATGCATGCTTTTGACTATGCAATGCTCGACGGCAAGAAGATCGTGGCACGCCGCGCCAAGGACGGCGAAAGCTTTAAGTCGCTTGACGACACCGATCACACCCTTACCTCGAAAAACCTTGTGATCGCCGACGAAAAGAAGGCGGTTGCCCTTGCGGGCGTTATGGGCGGTGCGAACAGTGAGATCAAGGATTCCACCGTGACAGTTGTCTTTGAATCGGCAAATTTCGACGGCGCGTCTGTCCGTGTGACCGCCAAGAGTCAGGGCATGCGTACCGAATCCTCGGCACGCTTTGAAAAGGGACTCGATCCCGAAAACGTCATGCCCGCGCTTGACAGAGCCTGCGAGCTTGTTACCCTGCTGGGCGCAGGCGAGGTCGTTTCGGGCTGTATCGACGTATACAAGGGCAAGCGCACGCCTGTGACGCTCCCTCTTGACTGCGAGAAGATCAACCGCTTCCTCGGCGTTGAGCTTTCGCGCGAGTATATGGTAAAGGTCCTTACCGATCTTGCCTTCACCGTTTCGGGGGATCGCGTCACCGCCCCCTCCTTCCGCGCCGATATCGAAAGCATGAACGATATTGCCGAGGAGATCATTCGTATGTACGGCTACAACAACATCGTCTCCACCCCCTTCCGTTGCAACGTCAAGGCGGGCATGCTCACTCCCAAGCAGTCCTTTGAAAAGGGTCTGCACCGCCTCCTTTGCGGCATGGGCGTGAACGAGTGCATGACCTTCTCCTTCGTTTCACCCAAGAACGTGGATAAGATCAGTCTTGCCGCCGACGCACCCGAGAGAAACGCCGTCGTGATCTCCAACCCCTTGGGCGAGGATACCGGCGTAATGCGTACCACGCTCATTCCGGGTCTTCTTGACGTCCTTGAGAGAAACAACAACTACCATTCCGATGCGGCTTCGCTCTACGAATTGGCACGCATCTATCTGCCGAACGAAGATCCCACTCTCCTTCCCGAGGAGCGCAAGATGCTCGCTTACGGCTTCTACGGCGCGGGTGACTTCTACACCCTCAAGGGTATAGCGGAGAATATTCTCGACTATGCGGGACTCAAGAACGTTCGCTTTGTTTCCGAATCGGAAAATCCCACCTTCCATCCCGGCAGATGCGCCTCGATCACCGCGCGCGGAGGCAGAGAGACGGTTGGTGTGATCGGTGAAGTGCATCCCAAGGTGAGCGCTGACTACGGCTTCAATATCCCCGTGTACGTCGGTTATATCGATGTGGACAAGCTCTTTGCGCTTTCCGACCTTAAGAAGCAGTACAAGCCCCTGCCTAAGTATCCCGCCACCACGCGCGACTTTTCCTTTGTCTGCCGCAAGGAGCTTGAAGCCGGCTCGGTAGAGGATGTGATGAAGAAGGCGGGCGGCAAGCTGGTTGAAAAGGTCGAGCTGTTTGACGTTTATACGGGCGAAAAGATCGGTCTTGACAACAAGAGCGTTGCCTTCCGTGTGACGATGCGCGCCGCTGACCACACACTGACAGATCAGGAGGCAGACAAGGCTTCTGAAAAGATGCTTGCCGCCCTTGAAAAGAATCTCGGCATCACCCTGAGAAAATAATGAATGCGGCGTATGGCGCGAAGCGTTAATACCCGACAACGGAGGTTATTATGAGCGAAAAGAATCCCATTGATATGATCATGGATGAAAACGACAACGACAATATCGTCCTCTATACCGAGGACGGTGAGGCGACTGAGTTTGAGCAGATCGCCGTGATCCCCTACGAGGGAGCGATCTACGCGATCCTTCGTCCCCTGGATATTCCCGAGCTTCCCGAAGACGAGGCGTTCGTTTTCGTGATCGACAGGGACGAGGAGGGAGAATCCTTCGACCTCGTTGAGGACGATGAGACGATAGACGCGGTGTTTGCCATCTATGAAAGTCTCCTCGACGAGGAGGAAGATGCCGAATAAGGCATAAAAAACACGAAGAGCTGCTGTGAGGCTCTTCGTGTTTTTTTCGTTTATTCGTCTTCAAAGGTTTTTGACGCTCCTGCTTTTTTCTTTTGCCAAAGGAGCGTGCCGAGAATGAGAAGAAAAGTGAGAACGGGGAAGGTAAGACACTGCCAGAGGACGCTGCCCTTGATCGACACGAGGAAGGTGACAAAGGCGGCAAGGGAAGCGGCGAGGATCGGCTTTTTACGCAGGATGGCGAAGAGCACGCCGCCTATGACGGCGAACACGATCCAGACGATAGGGAGGATAAGCGGCAGAAGGTTGCCTTCTTCCTCCTCATCGGTGTTGCCGCTTGCATAGCGGATATAGGTAACGGAGTTAACTGAAACGGCACCGCTTTTCTCGTAAAGGAGTGTGAAGGCAAGCGGGATCATCTCGTCTCCGAGGATATCCTTGCGGAAGCTGCCGTCGTTTCGGTAGAGCTTATAGCGCACCTCAAAATAGGCGAGCGTTGCGCCGAGATACGCCTTGTCCTCCTCGGTTTCTGCCACGTTGATCAGCTGCTCGCTGATCTTTTCGATCTCGATATCGTACACCATCTGCGGCGTAAAGGCCTCAAAGGTGGGATTCTTTTTGAAATAGACGTCGCTGTAAAGAGCGTTGAAGCCGCTTTCGGTATCGGTGCTTCCCGCAAAGCCTGCCTTCAGCGCCTCAAAATAGCTGACGAAAAAGTCGGAATAGGGTCTGTCGGGTGAATAGCCGTTTTCAAGCGAGACGGTCTGATTGTCAAAGGTGTAGCCGATCGTTCTGTCGAGCTTGAGGTAGGCGGAGACTGACGAGATATCAAGATCTGTGTTTGGCTCGAAAAACATGTCAGGATGGTAGGTTGTGGGGGTAAAGACCGTCGTTGTACCCTCATCGGTCGGAGAGGAGGAAAAATCGACCGTGTTGAGAAGAACGAGCAGGGCGACCACGGCAAGCGTGATCACGAGCGCCAGCAGGCGCTTCCTTCTGAGGTCCTTTTTGGGCGCGGCATGGGGGCTTTCGTTCATTCGTATCGCAGTCCTTTCGCGAAAATGCGCTTTTTTTCATTCTAGCACAGAATCGAGGCGAATGCAAGCCTTAAAATCGGCTGAAACCGCCTTCCGACGGCGAGCTGAAACTTTTTTGACAAAAAATGAAAAAAGACTCCTGTATAATAGACAGGCTGAAGATGGGGCAGAACGCTTTTTGGCGTTTTCCCTGATCTCTCTACCGCAAAAAATCAATACAATTTGCGGTCGAATAGTCCATAGGGAGGTGTAAATTATGGAAAAGGTAATGCAGAATTACGAAACTCTGTTCGTTGTCGACGTAACTCTGGGTGAAGAGGCAGTGAAGGCTCTCGTTGAGAAGTTCACCGCTATGATCGCTGAAAGCGGCGAGATCACCGAGGTCAACGAATGGGGCAAGCGTAAGCTGGCCTATGAGATCGACTATAAGTCGGAGGGCTACTACGTGCTCGTAAACTTCAAGAGCGAAACGGCATTCCCCGCTGAGCTCGAAAGAGTCTTCAACATCACTGAAGGCATCATGCGTTCTATCGTTGTCAAGAAGAATGCGTAAGTAAAAAACAGGAAGTGAGGAATTACAATGGCAAACTTTAACTTTAACAAAGTCATTCTCGGCGGACGCCTCACCGCCGATCCCGAGCTGAAGACCACGCAGACCGGCATCGCCGTGACCTCCTTCTCCATCGCGGTCAACCGCAGATTCACGAAGGCAGGCGAACAGGCTCAGGCCGATTTCATCAACTGCGTTGCATGGAGACAGCAGGCTGAGTTTATCACCCGCTATTTCCGCAAGGGCTCTTCCATTTGCGTCGTCGGCTCGATTCAGACGCGCAGCTGGACTGACCAGCAGGGACAGAAGCGCTACGCTACCGACGTGGTGGTTGACGAGGCAAGCTTTGTAGACTCCAAGGGTGAAGGGCCTGTAGCAGGCGCTTATTCGCCCGACAGCTATCAGACACCCAGCTTTGCATCCGATGCAGGCGCGCCTAAGTTCGAGGAGATGTCGAACGACGACGACCTGCCCTTCTGAGTGTCCTGCCGCCCATCGGGGCAACATCGGCGTAGTTTTTACGCCCTCAATATTTGAAAGGATAGGTATATAGATATGGATAACGAAAACGTAGTTACCACTGCTCCCGCAGCTGCTCCCGCTGCCGCTCCCGCACAGCAGGCTGCTCCTGCGGCTAAGCCCGCTTTCCGTCAGAACAACGCTAACCGTAAAAAGAAAAAGGTCTGCCAGTTCTGCGTTGAAAACGTAGCTGAAATCGACTATAAGGAAACTGCAAGACTTCGCAAGTATATCTCTGAGCGCGCCAAGATCCTCCCCAAGAGAGTAACCGGCACCTGCGCTAAGCATCAGCGTGAGCTTGCTATCGCTATCAAGAGAGCAAGAACCATGGCTCTTCTCTCCTACGTTTCCGACTAAGCTGTCAACAGCTGAAAGAGGAACATCCCTTTATGGATGTCCGATAACGTAGGCTTCATTAACAAATAGTTGAAAAGCACTTATGATGAACGATACAAACCGTCTGTCATAAGTGCTTTTGCGTTTGCGTAGCAAATCTTTCACCGCGAGGCGATTTCACTTGCCCGAATGGGCAAAATTTGTTGAAAAAAAGTTTTCGCGCTTTTGCGTTAGTGATCTGAACTCTTGCGTTTTTGAGTGAAACAGTCTGCCTTGCGGCAAAAAAACAGACAGACCGTTCGGCTTCTTTGCCGTTTTTTTGCTAAAAACGTCAAAAAACTGACTTATTTCCACTTTTTGCCGAAAAAGACTTGACAAAGAAGGGTTTTTCGATATAATGTATATGTGACAAGTATGTGATTTTTTCATAAAAACTTGGAGGACTTATGAACACTACTGAAAAACTGAAGCAGATCGTGGCTTCTCAGCTCAGAATCGACGTTGAGGCTGTCGATGTGAACACTGACGTGCTTGACGACCTCGGCGCAGATTCTCTTGACATCGTTGAGATCCTTATGGTGATTGAAGAGCAGTTTGGTGTGAGCATCCCAGACGATGCCGTTACCGAGCTTCGCAACATCGCCGATCTGCAGGCGTACATCGAAAGCCATACATAATCTCGGCGGCGCACCAAGGCATGTGACCAATCGGGAAAGGGGAGGCAAGTGCCGTCCCCTTTTTTGCATTTTTATCTGATTTTTACCGGAGGTACGGTATGAAACAAGTTATTGCTGCACTTTTATTACTTTCGCTTGCTCTGACGGGACTTGCTTCCTGCGGCGAGAAACCGATCGACTACATGGCACTTTACGGTGCAGAGCTTCCCGAAAAAGAGACCTTTCAATACGTGGATGCACTTGAGACTACGTCCAAGAGCGTTCAGGAGATCATGAAGGATACCGTGATGGCACTCATCAATGCGGGCATTTCCGACGTGGGAAGTCTGTTCGTGGGCGAAAAGCTCCTTTTTACCGAAGAAGAGTGCTTCTGTTCCGCAAAGAATGCCGTGGTCTATACCGTCACCGATTGGACAAACGCCGACTGTTACCCCAATTTCAACGCGGTGGACGAGGAGGCGATCTACTCCTCCATTATGGCGAAGATGGGCTTTTCTGAAAACAACATGGGTGAGAGCTTTGAGACGCTCGCTGATGATATTGAAGCGCTTATTGCCTCGAATCTTGAGATCAACAACGCCTATTTCTTCTCAAGGATGGACGGGCAGTATGAATACCGCGTGGTCGTCCGTGCGGATTTTGATTACTATACCTACGCCGAGACCTATCAGGTCGGCATTCTCAGCGGTACGTGGGACAGCATCGTGCAGATGATCGGCGGCAGCTTTACACAGCTTGGCAGCAACTATCAGTATATGAAGCTGCGCGACGAGCTTGTGAACGTCAGAAGTCTTCGCTACGTCGTGGAATACCGCGAAGCACCCAACGGTTGATACCGTTCGACATTGTCTGTCAGAAGACGAAGACCAAGGAATCCTCGTCCCGACTTGAATAAAAAAAGGATTGCGCGAGCAATCCTTTTTTTATCTTTATTAACATGCTGAATTGAGAGATAATACAAATTATTTAGTCATTTTTTTCTGTCTGATCAGGGTCTTCATGCCGTTGACAGACTGAACGACGGAATCGGAGGCTGTGAAAGCAAAGGACATCTTCTCGCCGGGAACGGTGAGCTTGAAGCATTCGGTTTCAACGGTTTCCAGCTTCTTGCCGCCGATCGCCTTGCCCTGTGCAAGAGAGGTGCTTTCGGTGGAGGTGGAAACGGAGACGATATCGGTGTAGAAGAACTCCTGTGTATCTTCAGATTTCTTGGTGCTGTCAGTCAATTGGATCTTGATCACGTAGATGCAGACCTGATTCTCGGTGAAGTGGAGATAGGTGATCTCGTACTTGTCGGTTCTAAGCTGACCGTCGATGCCTACTCTGTAGTAACCGTCATACTTTTTACCGTGAATAGAGAAGGGCTTTACAAGTGCATTCTTGGCTTCATCGGGATCAAGGCCGAGCTTGTCGATGCTTCTGTCAAGAAGGTTGAGCTCTGTTATGGTCTTGGTGACGAACTCGTCATATTTTGCATCCCACGTAGTGCGGCAATGATTGTATTTGTCAAGCCATGCCTTCTGGATGCCTTTGCTCTTATTGACCTTGAGGATAGGAAGGACAACGAGCAGGAAGCATAAGAGCGCTGCTGCAAGAATGAATGCGAAGTGTACCACAAAGGTTAAGATCAGGCATACGAGGGTGAGAAGAATGCCGATGACGAACGGCTTCTTGTTGAGACTGGTGACAGAGGGCTTGGTGCCAAGACCGTAGTTCTCAGTAAAATAAGCGTTAATGGTAAAGTTCGGGTAGCTCATTTTTTCTCCTTACATTAATAATTAAAAAGAAGTGGGTCGCGGTATTTTCAGCATGTTAAATAAAGTCGTGATTTCATTGGATGTAACACCAAAAGCAGTTGCTTGCTGCTTCAACTGGGCACTCGTGGGAATATTACGGAGATACTTGCGCTCGAAAAAGTCGTAGGTGACGAAGGCGTGAAAATAGTAGTAGATGCCGCAAGGGGCGATGCCTTCTGCCAGCGTGATGTTTTCGAGAATCTCACGAATGGTAGCGGTGGGGTGTGAAAAGGGCTTTTTTCCATCCAGAAGGGAAATGGCAAGGTAATAATAGTACTCCGCTCTCATCGGATCGAGGGCGATGGCCTTGCGGAACTGTATGGCTGCGAAGGAGTAGCCCATATTGGCGAGGTAGAAGAGACCGAGAGCAAAAACAATATCCGCTTCGTTCGGATTTTCACCTGCAAGTCGGTTGAGCTGTGCGATCTGCTTGCCTCTTTCGACCGGAGGCACTTCAACAGCTTCCGCATAATTCTTGGGAATGATCGGATTGCGGCAATATTTGCACTTGACGCTCGGCCCGTTGATGTCATATACTGCCTCGTAGCCGCATTTCGTGCATTTGATTACGATTTCTTTTACGCTCATGAGCCGTACCTCTTTTTCAGTATTTTACAGCTTTCGGTTCTTTCGTCAAGCAGCATGGAGAGCTTGGCGATCAGCTTTTCAGCCTCCGCTTCGTCTCCGAGTGCATGCTGCAAAGCGCTGATCGTGGTCTTTATATCGTTTTCAAGCTCCCTCAGCTCGGGGTATTGGTGATAGTCGCTGTATTTGACCTTTTCGGCAAGCGTGCGGATCTTGTCTGCCAAATGGGCGGGAGCTGCGCTTGCAATCGAATTGAGCTTGATCTCGTTTGTGCCAAGGGCAAAGACTTCTTCCTTTTGTCTTTTGAGCTTATCCGAGCCCTGCCGTTCGCCCTTAAGAAGGAAGAGGAAGATCAGCAGAAAAACGAGAAGAAGAGGAATCTGTACGAGAAGCACCGTTACGGGAGAGATCTTTTTCATCAGGACCATGAAGAGTGTGCTGACGATAAAGGCGAGCGGATAGTAGATCGCGAAGGCTCTTGAGGCGGGGACAGAGGCCACGAAGAGCTTTTCCTCTATGTAGGGGAGCTTTGCAAAGGTGAGAAGCAATAACACAAGAGGGGTTGCCATGACGAAGCCGTAGGAGATCCAGAAGGTTGGATTCTTGTCGACCTTCATCGACAGCATAAAGAGCAAGAAGTTATAGAGAGCCAGAGATACCAGAATAATGAGACGGACGATTCCTTTTTTGCCGATTTTCATAGACTGTCACACATCCTTCCTGTTGCGCGGGGTCAAACACCCAGCCTGGCACCGCAGTTACTGCAGAACGAGGCGGCGCCTTCATTCTCGCTGCCACAGCTTGAGCAAAAACACTTGGCGGGTGAAACGGCACTGCCGCAGACGCTGCAAAATCTTGCATTTGCTGCGAGTGTCGCGTGGCAGTTGGGACAGCTTGCGGATATGTTTGTAACGCTTTTACCGCATGAGGCACAGAATTTTGCCTGCTTATCCAGGCGCGCGCCGCAGGCGGGGCAAGCCGTTGATTCGCCGCCTACGTTGGGCGTGAGCGTGCCCTGGGCGATCTTACCCAGCACCGCGCCGAGCGCGATGCCTCCACCGTCGCCCTCTGCAACGGCAGACAGGATATCGTAGGTGCGTTCTTTATCGTAGTAAGCACCTTTTTCCTTCATTACGTCCGATTCGGCAAAGCCTTTGGAACGGATCTTGAAGGCCTCCATCTCTGCTTCGCGCATGGCGCGCCCCATCTCGTTCTCTTCTTTTTGTATGCGGGCAAAGTCCTCGTCGTTGATATTGATCTCCACGATCGAAAATTCCGCAAGATGCATACCGTATGTGTCAAAGAGTCTTTCGTTGGTCAAGAGCCTCTTGATCTCGTCTGAGATCTCCGCGGTGTAAGAGTCGATCTCAGTGAAGGAGATGTGCTGCTGCTGAAGCGCCTGCGCTATGCAGGTGATGATGCGCTCAATTGCCTTCTCGTACAGAAAGTCACCGATATCTTCGGTTGAGAAGGAGGGGAGCTGTCCGTTCATTTTTGCGATAAAGGCAAGGCTGTTATCAATGGTCAGCGCCATGCTGCCTCTGCCAAACATGCGAATGATGCGTCCGGACGCAGAGTCTCTCACCTTGATCTCGTGGTTGGTGCCCCAATACACGGTTACCGGTTTGCTTTTATTGATGAAATAAAGGTGACAGTTGTAGACCTCCCCTTCGTAGGTCTTTTTGACGAATTTGTTAGCATTCGGCATAGAGTGGGTGTCAAGTGTATAACGACCGTTGATATAGGGACCGTCCTGATCACCCTCTTTGATCAGCACCGCCTCCTGTCCCGGCTCTACGACAAGAACGCTGCCGCTTAAAAAGTTTTCCTGCGGATAGTAATAGGCGATCTCGTCAGGCTTGAACGCGTGACGGATCACGGAGAGTGATTCCTGTGGATTTTTTGTAAAGAGTCCCATACAGCCTCCTGCAATGTCATGCACGAACTTCGCGAGTTTGTTTGCTGAATCACCACATACTATTGATTATGTGGTTCTTTTGTCTTTGTACAAGGATGGAACAAAACGATGTGTA
>CAZYFC010000011.1:0-19890 GCA_964646715.1 uncultured Lachnospiraceae bacterium | reverse complement strand
TGAAGGCTTTTCTTTTTCGGCAGCTTCCTTTTAGGCAAGAGACGTCTTTTTTTGAGCGACATCTCTTCTTTTTTCGCATCTGACGGCGCAAAAAATGCGCCATTTTGTCGATTTTTCCTGACTTGCATGCTTCTTTCACCAACCGAAAGGAATTAAACTATGATTACATACGTGATCAATACCTCGGAAAACAAAACGTTTGACAGAGAGCGAGGCGTTTCCCAAAAGGGAAACAAGACCTTTGATTCGAGCCTTCTCTTCGAGCTGGCAGGCTACAGCAAGATCCGCTGGATGTATTGCCGTCTTGAGGATATTGACGCCTGTGCCGAGAAGATCATTGAGGAACAGAATAAGCTGACCTACGAAGGCTTTCGTGTGGCGGTCATTCTGGACTTTTACAACTACGATCTCATCCGCGTGCCCTTTTCAAGAGACGAGGGTAAGGTGGACGCGGAGGTGTATAAGCCCTTCCTCGAGACCTATCTCGTTGAGCATCTTTACGACCCGATCATCAACAGAGGTTATCCTATCGCGTCCTGTGAAGTGTACTATATACAGCGCAGAGAGAGCGGCGGCATTATGAGTCCTGCCAACCAGAAGGAGCAGGATGCACGCGTCTTCATGCTTGACGGGGAGGCAAAGGCCTTCCGTTTTCTCGCGCACGATAAGCCGAAGACTGAGCCCTACGGCTTCTCCGACCACGAGGTCTCGAAGGAGGAGCTGGAGCTTGGCGACAGCGCCGAAGCGAGTCGAGAAGCCTGCCGCGAGGTGCTGAAAAAGACCTACCCCTCCTTCACGCTCTATCTTTCGCACGATCAGTCGCTTGAATTTGACGTGTGGGAGTATTGCGGCGTAAGAGAGCAGACCTTTGAAAAGTTCCTTGAAGCGGTTCACCACAAGCGTCTCGGCTTCAATTCCACCCTCCACCGTCGCCATTACTATACCACGGCAGGCGGCTCTGTCAGCGCGGCTTACGACAACCTTGCGCTCTCGCTCTATCTCGTGAGTGCCTACGAGGGCAAGGGACTTTATGAAAACGATGCCACGCTTTCCGATGAGGAGCTTGACGCTTCCGTCAAGAAAATGGACCGCCTCGGTCTTGAGACGCTGCTTCTTGAAAGCTATAAAAAGGTGCATACCGCCAAGGACGAGGCGATCGGCGCAAGCTCGCGCTATTATTCGCTCGACCGCTTCCGTTCCGCCGACAGGATCCGCAAGAAAAGAGACTTGCCGACGGAGGAAGAGAAGGAAGAGGACGAAAGCAAGCCTTCGGAGGACCTCGCCCGCGCTCTCCCCTTTGAGGAACAGTATCAGGCCATTCTCGATTACGCCGCACACAAAGGCGGCGAGCATTCTCCCGAAGCCGAAGAGGAGCTTGGCGCTTTGATGGAGTCGTTCCTGAAAAAGCGCGATGCCAACTCGATCGACAGCAAGAAAGAGGAGATTGAAAACAATAACAACACGCACGAAAGACAGATCATTGACTTCCCACGCGATTCTGAATACGAAGAGCTGATCACCGAACGCCGCAAGAGACTGCAGAAGAATCTCTCTGCCGCCCTTGAAGCGGAGTACGTGGAGGTCGATTTCGCGAAGGAAAAGGAGCGTGCCGACGTCGCCTATGAGCAGTATATCAGCGCGAAGGCGGATATGAAGAAGAATCTCCTCGGCGATATTTCGCTGATCCTTGTCTCTATCCTTTCGATGCTCATTCCCTATATCGTACTTCAGCATTCGAGCGAGCCGTTTGCCGCCCGCAATTGGCCTCTTTACGGCATTGCCGCCGTCATTTTTCTCGGCGTGATGATCGTTGCCTTCATCGCCCATCTTTTGCCGATCCTCGCCCGTATGCAAAGGGCAGAGCAACAGATGCGCGACCTCTATAATATCTGCGTTCTGAAGCACCGTAAATCCTTTGCCAAGCTGAAGGCGCGCTACCAGAACGAGCTGCCTGAGATCGAGGATATCCGTTTTGAGATCCGCTTGATCGAACAGCTTCGCCAGGAAAATATCAACATCAACCGCAATCTTGATACGCATAAGGTCATGCTGGAGGCCGTTGAGGTCTGTCTGAAGACCATGATGAACAACCTGAACATCCCGATCCGCGGAGACGTGCAGTTCAGCGGCGATCTCGGCTTCGATCCCGAGCGTCCGATCATGTCGCCTCAGAACAAGGTCTACCAGATCTTCTCACAGGATGCCATAGAAGGCCTTTTCCGCAAGAAAGGAGGCGTGTGATCTGATGGGAGCTCTGAAATTTCTTTTAATTCTCGCGATCCTCGCCGTTATGGCGTATCCGCTTCTTCCCCTTTCCAAAAAGCTGAAGAAGATCTCCACCTTCCGAGGGCTTCGCTACGATAATCCTCACAACCGCAAGAACTTCGTCTTCGTGCTGCTGTCAGCTCTTGAATTTCTCGTTCTTGCGTTACTCTTCAAGACCTTTACGCAGCTTGGCATCAAGATCAGCCAGATAGGCTTTTTGCAGAAGCTTTTTGCGAAGATCGGTGACAAGATCAGCGACGAGTTTGCCTTCAAGGCCGAGGTCGTCGTTTGCGTCATCGTGATCAACCTTATCATGCTTTACGGCTTCGTGATCGTCAAGGCGCTTCTCAAGAGCGTCGTGCTGGACGGACTTTTCAAGTTAAAGTCGAAAAAGGCTAAGGAGAAAAACGGAGACGGTACGCCTGCGGAGGGAGACGGTGAGGTCGATCCCGAAAGGAAGGATGAACCCACGCCTGACGAGGAGAGCGGCGACCCCCCTCCTCCCCCCTTCCACCATACCGACGACGACAAAAAAACGAGGAAGGATGACGACGATTCGCTGACAAAGCTTGTTCGCCTTGCTGAGGGCGACAAGGAAGTCTCCTTCACAAAACGCAACCCCATCCTCGGACTCTTCTTTGAGGGCGAGGGCTACCGCTACGCGAAGCCCTGGGTACACCGCGTGGCGTCGGTGCTTCAGATCTTTATCTATCTGACAGAGATCCTTTACTTTGTCGTATTTTTCGGTCTTATGCTGGGCGTATTCTATTCCGCCCCCGCATGGCTCTATACCGTGCTGGAATTCATGACCGCGAAAATGTATATCTATCCCTTCATCTCGCTCATCTTCCTGCAGGAGGTCTGCAATACGCTCAAGGCCCCCGTTCTGGACAAGAACAGAAAGAAGAGAAAGCAGGACGAAGAGGACGAAAAGACCGAAAAGACGCGTGAAGCGCGCCTTACCGAGCTTCGCGCGGAGCTTCTGCGCCGTTTCGGCAAGGAGCATTGCATCCGCTTCTTCCCCACAACGAAGGGTGATCCTACCTCGGAATACCGCATCACCAACGAGATCTATGCGGGCGCACTCAGCTATATTCAGGGTGAGATGCAACGCTCGTCCGGTCGCGTGGTGCAGAGATATATGGAGGGCCTTGACGCGCTCTTCAACAATAAGAATATCTCCTTTGCCGCCTCCTTCTATTCCGAATTGGGCGAATACCTTATTGCTTATACCTATATCCGCCTGCTTGCAGGCGAGCGTCAGCTCTTCATCGTCTCGGATAAGAGCCGCGTGGAAAGCCTCAAGAAGTATATCGGCAAGCGTCTGACCGCGCTGACCGGCTGTACCGATAAGCATACCTGGCGCGTACACGGCTACGGAGACCAGCGTCTTGACCGTGCCGACGTGCTGATTGCATGCCCCGACGACTTCCGTGAGGACGATATCGTCGAGCATTATCCCGGCTTCTTCCAGGAATGCTGCAACGCGATCTTTGTGGACGCCGACCGCGTTCTTTCGCTTGACAGCTATCTTTGCCCCATCATGGCACTGCGTCTAAGCAAGGTGACTGAAAACCGCATTCGCTTTGTCTTTTTGTCGCGTGACATCATGCAGGGCTTCGGAAGCTGTCTGAAGAAGTTCTTCTGCCTTGACGAGGTGGTCGATTACAGTAACCTTGAGGAGCATGAGCAGGTCAACTACTATCTCTGGAACAGAGAGAGCAAGCGTATTTATCGCGGCAAGGAGCAGAGGTTGACCTCTGTTGAGGGCGTTATTGCCGAGGAAGCAATCCTCCACGACGTGGACGGTGTGCGTATTCTCACCGAAACGCCGCTTGACCACGCCGAGAAGTCGGCACTTCTTGACCGAAACGTCGAGATCAACGACTTTTACAAGAACGTTCCCGAAGTCAACTTCCTCATCTGCACCGACGACAGGTACAATCTTTCCTCTGCCGTGCATGCCTTTACGCGCTTCAGAGGTAAAAAAAGCTCTATCCTGCATATTCTCAGCAAGCCTTATCTCCTTCGTGAATACTTCATGTCGCATATCGAGCGCTACGTCAACCGTTCTTCCTTCATTCAGCCGCGTGCCATTGAATACGCCGGCACGAGAAAGCTGAGTTTGCTTCGCCTCTTCTGCGAGGCAACTGCAGGCGACGGTATCGATCAGACGCTCTTCCTCTCGCGCATGAAGGATATCGTGATCGCCGCAGGCGACGGCTCTGCGGGTACGATCTGTCCGTTCTGCGACAGACTTGAGGAGCGCTACCGTAAGGCAACAGCCGAGGCGGAGGCGAACGGTGGCGACAAGCACGCCGTGGAGCTTACGATCGACGAATACGCCGCGTATCTCGTGGCAGGGCTTTGCGACGGTGCGGATACGCCCTATGAGAGAAGCGAAGGCAAGAGAGCGCGTGACTATTACATCTTCGTGATCCCCGACAAGCGCAGATCGGGCTATCGCGTTGAGCATGAATCCATGATCCGCTTCACGAGGATCCGCGAGGTCTTCGCGAAGCTCCTTGCGGGAAGCGCACGTGTTGAGCTTCGTCTCAACGACAAGCAGCTCGGAACGATCGATACCTTCCCGAGCCGCGTCTATCAGCAATATCTGCCCGGTCAGAGCCTCGTGTTCAATAACACCGAGTATGAGATCGAGCGTATTTCGGACGACAGAAGTGTGATCTATCTGCGCCAGGAAAACGTCACCTCGCGTAACACGATAGAATGCCTGCCGCTGCGCCGTTATCTTGTGACTGACGAGAAGCCTGCGGGCAATCAGGGTGTCGTGACCTTTACGCGCGGTCCGATCGAATCGATCACGCTGACGAGAGAATACGCACATCTGGAGGGCGATACCTACGGCTATCACTCTCTGATGACAGACTGTCAGACCATCGACTTCGAGCGCGGTATGGAGGGCAACCTCAATATCAGCGACGAGACGGTGGAAAAGCAGAGAAGACGTTTTGACAAGGCAAGAGTGCTTTCGGTTTCGATCAAGGCGCGTCCCATTGCCGAAAAGGGAGAGGACGGCGTTTGCACCGACGGCATGCGTATGCTGATGGCGGCAGTTTTCAGCGAATTTATCCGCACCATGTTCCCCGATGCTTACCGCTGTATTGCGGTATGTCCCGTTCTCGAAACGCCTCTTACCTATGCAAGGGGCAACGAGATCGTCTCCTTTGAGGATCACGTCAGAACCGTCTACCCCTTCCTGAAGGCGGAAAGCAGTGTAATGACCGAGCAGAATGAGGTCAAGCTGCTTTTCCTTAACGACTGCAGTGAGGACGTGGGCGTGCTTGATCTGCTCTTCGACTACCGCGCCATGTTCATGCAGCAGTTTCTGACGAACGTCTACGGCTATCTGCACTGGCTGAAAAAGCATCCCGTGCTGGCAGGTGGACAGAAGCACTTTATCTACTTCGGCCGCGACGAGCTTTCAAAGGTATACGATCTTGAAGGCTGCTGCAGACTCCTCGCAGATTGCAACCGCATCTTCAGTGACAGCGGAAAGAACGACGTTACGGTGGTTGGCGACGAGGAGGAAAGCGAAAAGACGAGGACTAAGAAATATTGCTCCTTCTGTCACGGCGAGCTTGAAAGGGGCAGATACTTTGCCTTTGATAACAGCCGTCTTATCTGTATGAACTGTCAGACCACCTCGGTTTCGCAGAACAAGGTGCTTGAAAAGCAGTTCGATATTGCCAAGAAATACCTCGCAGAGACCTATCCCGATGTGGGCATGCCCACCGACCTGAAGGCTGTGCTTGACACGACCTACGAGTTAAAGCCGGGACAGGAATTCAGCGAATATTACTACCGTCTTGCGCCCGAAAGCCGCACGGTCAGGATCGAACGCGACGATCCCGAATTGAACGTCGCAGTCTCGCTCATCCGCGGCATTATCGGCTTCTGGCAAAAGGATAACCGTCTCGATATCCCGCACTCGATGGCACAGCTCTATTATGAAGAGCTTATCTATCTGCGCGCCAAGGGCGAAACGGTTGCCGCCGATTGGATCGAAGAGCATCTTTCAGCCGATATCAAGGATATGATGCGCGAGATCGACGATTTCGTGAAGGGCAAAACGCCCGCTCCCGATGAAGGCGAAACACCTGAAACGCCTGTTATGGACGCAGAAAACGCGCCTGAAGGCGGAGAAAGCGAGGCTGATCCCGCACCTGCGAACGGCAGAAACAGCTTCACCTTCCTCTTTGCCGAAAAGAACCGCGCGCGTTTCTTCGACGATCCCGGCGATATCCCCTCCGATACCTCGGATGATACGCTGTACGATCCCGACGATATCCCGCGCTTCTGGAAGCGTTATTTAAGAGGCGAGCAGGTCACGGGCTCGGCTGACGACATCCCGAAGGATTCCGAAGATACCGCCGACGAGCCTGAAGAAGACACCCCGGTCGAGCCGAGCGGCGACGCCGACGGCGATGGCGAAGGCAACGTCGGGAAGAAGGCTAAAAAGGATAAGCCCAAGAAGGATAAGGGTGAGGAACAGCCCAAGCGTCACGCTTGCGGCATGAAGTATCTCGCAGTCGAACAGGACGAAGCGACCAACCCGCGGATCGCGCTGTATAACGCGCTCGTGCGACGCGCCGCCGAATTTGACGATACCCCCATCCCCGTCAAGGGCGTCCTTGCCGACGAGGTCGAGATGATCTATCAGCTCGTCCGTTGCGATTATCCCGAGCTTTTCTGGATGGACACCGCGTCCTGGTCGTATATGGGTAAATACGCGACCTCTGTATCGCCTAAATACCGTTGCCTTGGCGCTGACGGTAAGATCGACCGCAAGCAGGTCATGGATAAGCTCAAGGAAATGCGAAAGGGTGCGAAGTACTTCACCAAGGGTATTTCAAAGCGCACCGATCCTTATAAAGCACTGATCACGATCTATCGCCGCCTGATCCTCACGCTCGACTACGACGGCGTTGGTCTTTCCGGCGGTGCTGACAGAAACCGTCACTCTGACGATTCGCTCCGTTCGCTTTATTCAGCTCTCGTGACGCACAAGGTCGTCTGTGCCGGCTACGCGGTAGCACTGCAATATCTGGCACAGAAGGTCGGTCTCGTTTGCGCTTACGTTATCTCCGAGGCGACGAGCGTTTGCCGTCACGCCTTCAATGCGGTCAAGATCGGCAAGGAGTGCTTCTATATTGACGCAACCTGGGGGGATTCCTCAAATACCGAGACGGGAGATCAGAACAAGAATCTCGTGACCTATGATTACTGCTGTGTACCTCTCAGAGAGCTGCAGATCACGTCACCTCCCTCCGATAAGCCATACCACACGCCCAACAAGAGCTATTATCCCACGCTTGAAGAGTTCCGCACGACGCGTTATGAGTATTACCGTGCAAGAGGTCTTTACTTCGACGGCTACGATGAAGACAAGATCAGGCAGGCACTCATGCGTACCGTTAAGGACTACGACAGCAAGGAAATGGGCGACTTCACCTTCTCCTTCCGTTGCTCCGATAACAGAATGGCGGCGTATTTCGTTGATCGCCTGATCAAAAAGCAGGAGATCTTCTCAATGGTCGCAAGTCTCAAGTCGATGCTCAACAAGAAGGAAGCGAAGCTCTTCGGAAGCGGCAGTATCTCTTACTTCGCTTCGCCCGACAAGCCCACCGTTACCATTATCTTTAAGTAAGATCGTTTATCGGCCTTTCTCCCATGAGGCTTGCCTCGTGGGAGAATTTGGCTATTCTCTGCCGTTTTCACGCAAGAAAGCTTTTTTGACAAAAGGCGGCAGTCATTCGAAAGGGACAGTATGTATTATCAAGGTATTCTCATCGGTATTATCTCTTTTCTTACGATCGGTTTGTTTCATCCTATCGTGATCAAGACGGAGTACTACATCGGCAAAAAGGCGTGGCCTGTCTTTCTGATCGTCGGTGTTCTTTTGACCGTCGGTGCACTTTTTATCCCCTCTACCTTCTGGAGCGCGGTCGTTTCCGTCGTGGCATTCTCCTCCTTCTGGAGCATCAAGGAGCTGTTTGAGCAGGAAAGGCGCGTTGAAAAGGGCTGGTTTCCCAAGAATCCCAACAGAAAGCGCGGGATCACGGCAGAACAAGCTTCTGCTGAGGAGAGCATAATGCCGACCGCACCCGTGCAGAATTCGAAAGAAGAGAAAAAATGAGTCTTTTTTCTTGCAACGCCTGCGCTTTAGCTGTATAATAGAGCATAGCTCTTCAAAGGAAGGAATCATCATGAAAAAAACGTTATGGATATCCGCGCTGCTTCTGCTCGTTCTGGTTCTTGCCGTTTCCTGCGGTGAAAAACCGTCGGGTGGGGGCGATGAGACCACGCCTGAGCTTTGCGTTTTCATGACGAACGGCGTGTCGGACTATACGGTACTCTATCCGCTTTCCGCTTCGCACGATTCACTGCTATCTGCCGCTATTGACTCTCTCAAGGCGTTGACAGAGGAAAACGCGGGCGATCCCTTTGTCTTTAAAAGCGATTTCGTTGTAGACGAGAGCGATATGAGCGTGTATAACGGCGCGAAGGAGATCCTCATCGGGAATACTAACCGCCTTGAAAGCGAAGCGGTGACGGCCACCCTGCGCGAGAACGATTACGTTATCTGCATAAAGGACGGCAAGCTCTTGATCGCGGGCGGTTCAAGCGAAGCAACCGCGAAGGCGATCCACCGCTTTGGCGCGATGTTTTTCTCTCAAACGCAGACCGACCTCATTCTGGAAGAGACCTTCCGTTACGAGCATAAGGACAGCTATGCCGTTGAGTCGCTGACGATCGACGGCGTGTCGGTCAGTGAATTTGTGATCAGCTATACAGACGGCTTTGAGCAGGAGGCAGAGAATCTTGCGAAGGAGTTGCTTGCTGTGACCGGCTATTCGCTGACGCTTGAAAAGGACTCCTCCGCTTTGCACACCATCTCTTTTGCCGAAAGCGAGCAGGCGGGCGCGTTTGCCGGGATCGAATCGGGCAAGCTGCTTCTGTCGGGAGACAGCGCCCTCAACCGCAGTCTGGCGATCAGTCGCTTCATTGCCTCCCTGTCGGCAAGCGAGGTCGCTCTTGACAGTACTTATTCGATCAGCGGCACGGTGGACAGGACGAACGCCATTAAGCTGCTCGATCTCAACGTCTATTCGACCGGCTACGCCGAAAACTCGGTCAATAACCGCTATCCGCGCCTAATGAAGCTTATCGAGATCTATCAGCCGACGATCCTCTGCCTGCAGGAGGTCTCTCCAACCTGGCTTACAAACATGACGCAGGGCAGCGAGGACGTTCCTGCCCTGACCGACAGCTTCGCTTACGTCGGCACGGGAAGAAACGACGATTCTGCCAGCGCGATGAATGCGATCTTCTATAATACGTCGCTCTACACCCTCAAGGACAGCGGCACGTTCTGGCTGTCCGAAACGCCCGATTGGGTATCAGTCGGTTGGGACGGACGCACGAGATGCGTTTGCACCTGGGCGATCCTTTGCGAAAACGCAAGCGGTAAGGAGTTCGTCGTGATGAACACCCTACTCGATCCCTACGGCAGAAACGCGCGTCTTGGCGGCGCAAACCTCATTCGCACGCGTGCCGAGGCGTTTGGACTGCCCGTGATCCTTGCGGGAGACTTAAAGGTCAACGCCTCTAACAGCCTCTACTCGATGTTCCATGGTGAAGGATATTTCAACACCGAGGTCGTTGCCTCCACCAAGGGCGAGACGGGCAAGACGATCAACGGTGCGTTTGGCACGATCATCAGCAACCAGGCTCGTGCCAGCGATTTCGTGTTCGTTTCCTACGGCGATTTCGCGGTGGACTATTACGGACTTATCAAGGATCTCGTGGATGACGAATACGTTTCCAACCATTGGCCGATCTTCACCGAGCTTTACCTTGTCAATTGATATCGTTGCCGTTCAGCGACCTGCTTTTATGCAGGTCGCTTTTCGTGCGACATGCGACCTTTAAAAAAATATATGGCAGCTATTGAAAAAAAGTGGGGAACGTGGTATAATAATATGATACCATGGAGGTCGTATGTCTATGAATCGCATTCGTGTCGGTGACGCACTTATTATATCGGTCATACTCGTCACAGCGCTTTTGCTGTTTCTTGCAACGCTTCTTCCGAAGGAGGAGGGAAGCGTTGTCGAGGTGACCTGCGGTCAAAGGACAGAACGCTATTCTCTTGACGAGGATCGGGAGGTCATACTTAACGCCGAAGGCTATACGTTGGTTTTGACGATCAAGGATGGCGAGGCGGCGATCACTGCCTCCGATTGTCCTGACAAGGTCTGCCTGCATCACGGTAAGATCGGCAAGGCGGGGGAGACGGTGATCTGCGTGCCGTCGGGTATCTCTTTTCGTGTGTTGGGAGGTGACGCAAATGGCGATGACGCCATCGCGGGCTAAGCGGATCGCCCTGCTCGGGCTGTTCACAGCCCTCGCCCTCATTTTTTCCTACCTTGAGCATCTTTTGCCGCTGCCCTTGCCGCTTCCGGGCTTCAAGCTCGGTCTGTGCAATATCGTCGTGCTGTTCGTTGCCTATTATATGGGACTTTGCGAGGCGGCTGCTCTCTCGCTTTTGCGCGTGATACTCACCTCGCTGTTATTCGGAGGACCCACCTCCTTTGTCTTTTCGCTCTTAGGGGCAACACTGTCCTTTGGTACGCTTGTTTTTTCAAAGCTCGTTTTGCGAAGTACCGTGAGTTTTATCGGTGTGTCGGCACTCTCCGCCGCCGCCTTCAATATCGGTCAGATCTTTGCAGCGTCGCTTCTCTATACCACGCTGTCTGTTTTCGGCTATCTGCCGCTTTTGCTGCTCGCCTCGGCAGCCTTAGGCTCAGTCGTGGGCGTGCTGCTGAATCTGCTTGCCAAGCGGATCTCCCCCTTGAAGAGAGAGAGGGTGTGTAAAAAGGAGGTAGGACCTTGAAGAAAACAGCTTCATTTTGTCTGATCCTTGCCCTTGTTTTAACGGCGTGTGCCTGCGGCAGTCGTGAAAAGACCGATACGAAGACCTTTTTCCTGATGGATACCTTTCTGAGCATCACCCTTTACGGTGAAGCTGACGCATCACTCTACAGCGAGGTCAATTCGATCGTCAGCGCGATTGAGGCAAAAGCCTCGCGCACCTTGACGACGAGCGAGGTCTACGCCTTTAATCACGCCGATGACGGATATACCTTCTCGGATGAGATGGCGATGCTGATCGAACGCGCACTTGCCATGAGCGAAGCAACGGGCGGGGCTTACGATATTACGGTTGCGCCGCTTGTCGAGCTTTGGAATATCAAGGAAGCCACGCAGCCTGTGCGCGAGGAGGCTGTTGCCGAAGCGCTCACGAAGGTTGGGTATCAACAGCTTACGCTTTCGGGGAACACCCTGACGAAGATCGATCCCGACGTGACACTTGACCTAGGCTCTTTGGCGAAAGGGTATGCGCTTGAAAAAGCGAAACACTATCTTGAAGAGCAGAACGCCGTCGGTATTCTCAACTTCGGTGGCAACGTGGCGCTCGTCGGCGCAAAATCCGATGGCAGCCCTTGGCGCGTTTCGTTGCGCGATCCCTTTTCTGCGGATCGGACGAAGGGTCAATTGAGCCTGACCGCGGGCGTCGTTTCGGTTTCGGGCGATTACGAACGCTATTTTGAGGCAGACGGCGTACGCTATCATCATATTATATCTCCCTTTGACGGCTATCCGGTGCAAGGGGTACACAGCGTGGCGGTCTGTTCTTCCGACGCGCTTGAAGCAGACATGCTCTCAACGGCGCTTTTCGTGATGGGGCAAGCGTCTGCCGCCGCCTTTTATGAAAGCGGTATGTATGAATTTGAGTATATCATGACGCTCTCACAGGATGAAACGATCGTCAGCGAGGGGCTTGACGGCGTTTATACCGAATGAGCGTGCAAACGGAGTTTTCTATGAAAAAAGACAGAAGCTTGCCGAAGGAAGTTATTGAGCGGCAATACGACTATATGAATCGGGTGCGTGAGTGGAATCCCGAAGGGCTGAAGGCGCATATTCTCACCTTTGGCTGTCAGCAAAATGAGGCGGATAGCGAGAGAATTGCGGGTATGGCGGTTGAAATGGGGTACACCCTGACCGACGACGTGAAGGAAGCTGACCTCATCGTGATCAACACCTGTGCCGTGCGCGAGCACGCCGAATTAAAGGCGCTCTCGATCACGGGACAGTTCAAGCATCTCAAGGAGAAAAAACGCTCGCTGGTGATCGCGATGTGCGGCTGTATGGTCTCGCAGGAGCATCGCCGCGACAACGTGAAAAACAGCTATCCCTACGTTGATTTCGTTTTCGGTACGACGAGGCTTTATACCTTCCCCGAAATCCTCTTCAACTGTCTTCTGACGCGCAAGCGCGCCTTTTATCTGGACGCAGGCGATGAGGGCAACATTTCCGAGGGCTTGCCTGTCGTGCGTGCATCCGGCTTTAAGGCGTGGGTATCGATCATGTACGGCTGTAACAATTTCTGTACCTACTGTGTCGTGCCCTACGTGCGCGGCAGAGAAAGAAGCCGCCGGAAGGAAATGATCCTTGAAGAGGTCACAACTCTTGCCAACGAGGGCTACCGTGAGATCACGCTGCTTGGACAGAACGTCAATTCTTACGGTAAGGATCTTTACGATGACTATGATTTTGCCGACCTGCTTGCCGATCTCTGCAAGATCGAGGGCGAATTTATTCTGCGCTTCATGACGAGTCATCCGAAGGATGCCTCCTTCAAGCTCATTGACGTGATGGCGGCAAACGATAAGATCGCCAAGGCGTTTCACCTGCCGCTTCAGTCGGGCAGTGACCGTCTGCTTTCCGAGATGAACCGCCATTATACCCGCGAGAGATATCTGACGCTCGTCAAATATATGCGCGAAAAGATGCCCACGGTCTCGCTTTCGACCGACATTATCGTCGGCTTCCCGGGTGAGAGTGAGGAGGATTTTGAAGATACGCTGTCGATGCTTGCCGAGGTGCGCTACGACAACATTTATTCCTTCATCTACTCCAAGCGTAAGGGCACGAAAGCGGCCGTTATGGAGAATCAGATCGACGACGAGACGAAGGGCAAGCGCTTTGAACGCCTGCTGGCGCTACAAAACAGCATTAATCTCGAAAAAAACCGCCTTTACGAGGGCATGATAGAGACAGTCCTTGTTGAGGGCTACAGCAAAACCGATAAGAGCCGCCTGACGGGGCGGAGTGAGCGAAACCGCCTCGTTCATTTTGAGGGAGACGAGTCACTCATCGGTTCTCTTGTCAAGGTGAAGATCATACACGGCGACCTGCACGCCCTGTACGGGGAATTGGTCAGTACTCAGTGACATGCGATCGGCAGGGGAGGGGCGTTTTCTCCCCGGCTCTTTGCGCGTTTCGCGGTTTTGTGACGTTTGTCCGGACTGTATTCAACGTCTGTCAGGGGCAGTAAAATATAAATGAATGAAAGAGAGAATCAACGTATGGATATTATGGAAATGGCCATCATGCTCGGCCAGAGAATGAGACACGAGGGTGCGGCAGAGCGCTTTCTGAAGGCGAGAGAGGCGTTTGGCGCATCGACTGAACTGAAGACTTCCTTCAGCGAATATAATGTGCAAAGAATGGTGCTGATGCAGGAATCGAACAAGGAAGAGATCGACAACGAGCTTGTCAAGCGTATTGATACGAGAATTGACGAATTGTTTGAGTTCATCACGCATCACGAGATCTATATCGAGCTTGAAGCGGCGCAAAACGCGCTCAACGAGGAGCTCAAGAAGGTAATGGATAAGATTACCGAGCAGATCACGGGCGAATCCCCCGACGGCTGCACCCACGATTGCTCGACCTGCGGCGGCTGTCACTAAGCCGCACAGCACCCCGTCCTTACGGCGTGGAAGGCGAAGGGATCTTATGAAATTTTCAGTAAAGTGAGGGAGAAGCATGGCACTGTCTCCGATGATGACGCAATATCTTGAGGTGAAGAGTCGGTATGAGGATGCCATCCTCTTTTTCCGTCTCGGTGACTTCTACGAGATGTTTTTTGACGATGCCAAGATCGCCTCGAAGGAGCTGGAGCTTGTTCTGACGGGCAGACAGTGCGGCACCGAGGAGCGCGCTCCGATGTGCGGCGTACCCTACCATTCTGCCGACGTGTATATCGGCAAGCTGGTGGAAAAGGGCTATAAGGTGGTCATTTGCGAGCAGACTGAGGACCCCGCAACGGCAAAGGGCATCGTCTCGCGTGACGTGGTGCGTATCGTGACGCCCGGCACGGTGACCGATAACAAACAGCTTCCCGAGGGCAAGAACAACTATATTGCCTCGGTCTATCTCTCCGACAAGGCGGCAGGGCTTTGTCTTGCCGATATATCGACCGGCGAGCTGCGTGCCACGGCTCTTGCCGACGGCGAAACGGCACTCATCAACGAGCTGTCGATCTATCTGCCCCGCGAGGTATTGATCAACCGTGCGCCTTCTGTAGGCACGCAGCTTCACGACTTTCTCAAGACGCGCCTTTCGGCGGTTGTGAACGTCATGGACGCCGCAGTCTATCAGCCGGCGGCTGTAGCTAAGACGCTTTCCGCAACGCCCTCGATCTCCTATGAGGCGTTTTCGGCAAATGCCGATCTTGCCGCCTCGGTGGGTGCGCTTATCGGTTATCTGATCGAGACACAGAAGACTGACCTCTTCTATCTCAAACAGCCGATCGTTTACGAAAGCGGCGAATTTATGGAGATCGACCACAACTCGCGCCGCAACCTTGAGCTTTGCGAGGCTATGCGCAGCGGTGAGAAGAAGGGCACGCTTCTCTGGGTGCTTGATAAGACGAAAACCGCCCTCGGTGCAAGGTTGCTTCGCAAGTGGCTTGAGTTGCCGCTGAAAAATCCAAACGCCATTGCACTCCGACTCGACGCGGTGGAGGAGCTGTATCAGAACTTCATGCTCCGTGAGGAGCTGGGCGATCTTCTCAAGGGCGTTCTCGATATCGAGCGAATCATGACGCGCGTCTTGTACGGCTCGGCGGGCGGCAAGGAGCTGCGCGCTTTTTCAAACACAGTCTCGATCCTGCCCGAGCTCAAGCGTCTTTTGTCCTCCTGTACCTCACGCGCTCTTTCCGCGCTTTGCCGTGAGCTTGATACGCTGGAGGATATCTGCGAGGTCGTGACGAAGACCATCGTAGAGGATCCCCCCTTCTCGGTACGCGAGGGCGGCATCATTGCCGACGGTGTGAACGAGGAGCTTGACAGGCTTCGTGTGATCATGCGCGATTCCAAGGGCTTCCTTGACGAGATCGAACGCCGCGAAAAGGAAGCGACCGGCATTAAAAATATGAAGATCGGCTACAACCGCGTCTTCGGCTATTATATCGAGGTATCGAAGTCGAATATTCCCGACGTGCCCGATACCTACATACGCAAGCAGACCCTGACGACGGGTGAGCGCTATATCACACCCGAATTGAAGGAGCTTGAGGCGACGATCCTCGGTGCAACCGACCGTGCGTCTGCCATTGAATACGAGATCTTCAAGCGCGTGACTGCCTTGATCTCGGAAAACGTTCGCCGCGTGCAGTCTGCCGCAGAGGCAATTGCCACGGTAGACGTCTACCGCTCACTTGCCGAGGTTGCCGTCAAAAACGGCTACGTTCGCCCCGAAGTGGATATCGGCGACGTGATCGACATCAAGGAGGGGCGTCATCCCGTGGTCGAGCAGTTCTCTTTTGAGGGCGGCTTCGTCCCCAACGACGCGCATCTTGATACGGAATACAACCGCCTCGTGATCCTGACAGGACCGAATATGGCGGGTAAGTCTACCTATATGCGGCAGATCGCCTTGATCGCCGTTATGGCACAGATCGGCTCGTTCGTGCCCGCTAAGGAAGCGCGCATCGGTATCGTGGATAAGCTCTTCACGCGCGTGGGCGCATCTGATGACCTCGCAAGCGGTCAATCCACCTTTATGCTGGAGATGACTGAAGTGGCGTATATCCTCAAGCACGCCACACCGAGAAGCCTCATCATCTACGACGAGATCGGCAGAGGCACATCAACCTTCGACGGCATGAGCATTGCAAGGGCAGTTGCCGAATATACAGCCGGCAAGAGGGTTGGCGCAAGAACGCTGTTTGCCACCCATTATCACGAGCTTTGCGAGCTTGGCGATAAGGGGGACGGCGTGGTGAATTACTCGGTCATCGCCAAAAAAAAGGACAAAGGCGTGGTATTTTTACGCAAGATCGTCAAGGGCGCGGCAGACGACAGCTACGGCATTGAGGTGGCTCAGCTTGCAGGTGTGCCCTCGGCGGTTGTCAAGCGCGCAAGAGAAGTGCTTGCCGAGCTTGAAAAGGGCGATCTGCCGCGAAAAGCCCCTGCCCGCAAGGAGCAGGTCGAGCCTGATAACGTCACGATCGACGATTATATGCACAGCGAGGTGCTGAACAAGCTGAAAATGGCGGATATTGAGTCCCTGACACCGCTTGAAGCACTGATTTTCCTCTCCGAGCTGAAGAAAATGCTCGGTTGACCTTACGAAAGGAGTTTTCAGACATGAAGATCGTAAAAGAAAGATCGTTTGGCGGAAAGGTTGCCGCCACAGCCGCAAAGGTGGCCGTTGCCGCCCTTCTGTTCCCCTATCAGGTCACGCTTGACCGCAAGGAGGGTAAGTACTCTCTTCGCTCGATCGCCCTGCAGATCAAGGCTGACCGCATTGTGAAAGAGGATGGCAGTAAGCATCACGAGTTTTCCTTCTCCGTCCCCGGTTGCTCGGTAGACGGCATCAAGGATAAGGTGATGCAGAAGATCAAAAAGTACAGGAAAAAGACCGTGATCCTCAAAAAGGAAGCCGAGGAAGGCTCGGAGGAGATCTTTGACGGCGAATTTGACGTTGAGGAAGCGGCAGTTGCCGCAGAGTTTGAAGAAGCCGACGGCGAAGAGCTTGTCAGCGAAGAAAGTGAAGAGGGCGAAGACTAAACGCCTGACAGTATACGAGGGAAGGGAAGTGAGCTTTTATGGGACAGATACAAGTGCTTGATTTTCAGGTCGCTAATCTGATCGCGGCAGGCGAAGTGGTTGAACGTCCTGCCTCCTGTGCCAAAGAGCTTCTTGAAAATGCGCTCGACGCAGGTGCTACCGAGATCACTCTTGAGATCAAGCGCGGCGGCGTGTCTTTTCTGCGCGTGACGGACAACGGCTGCGGTATCGCCCGTGAGGACTTGCCGATCGCTATCAAGCGTCACGCTACCAGCAAGATCCGTGTTGCCGCCGACCTTGACGGCATTATGACGCTCGGCTTTCGCGGCGAGGCGCTTGCTGCCATCGCATCTGTCTCCCTCCTTCGCATTATGACCAAGCGAGAGAAGGACAAATACGGCTCGCTTCTCGTGTCGGAATACGGCAAGGTGACGGATGTTGCCGAGATCGGCTGTAAAAACGGCACGACTGTGATTATTGAAAATCTTTTTGCCAATGTCCCCGCACGCCGTAAGTTCCTGAAAAGAGATGCTTCCGAGGCAATTGCTGTCTCGGGTATTGTGGAAAAGCTTGCGATCTCGCGTCCCGATATCGCCTTTAAGCTGATTATTGACGGCAACGTGAAGATCGCCACCCCCGGCGACAAGCGGCTGATCTCGGCGATCTATGCATCCCTCGGCAAGGAGTTTGCCGATAAGCTCGTGAAGGTGCGTAACGTTACCGAGGGCATTGAGGTCATCGGCTATATCTCGCGCCCCGAAGCAGTCAAGGCCAACCGAGGTGGACAGAATTTCTTTGTCAACGGACGGTACGTGCGCTCCAAGACCGCAACCGCGGCGCTTGAGCAGGGCTTTGATTCCTACTGCGAGGTGGGTAAGTTCCCCTTCTGCGTGCTATTTATTAATCTGCATCCCACCTTCGTGGACGTCAACGTGCATCCCACGAAGCTGGAGGTGAAATTTTCCAACGAGCGCGCGCTCTTTGACGCGGTGTATTGCGCGGTACGCAATACGCTGTCGGATAGTGCCGTCACGGGCGAGCCGATTCTTGAGCCTCGCCGCGTGACACCCTCCGAGCGTGGCTTATATAATGCCTTCGTGCCGATCGAGGACAGGCTCGACAACACACCGACCGCCGAGATCACGCGCGAAAGAGCATTTGAGGAGCCGACGATCGGCGATCTTCTGCCGCCTGATACAGGTTCTGATTGTTCTTTGGCGGATAAAGGCGGGGAAGCATCGGTTCCTATGCCTACGCCTGTGCCTGCGCCGTCCGAGAAGGATGCGGGAAAGACGGCATCTCTGCCGTCTGCATCAGACCTGCCTCTGAAAAAGCCGAGTGGCGCGGATTTTCTTGCATCGCTCTCTCAACTGACGGTTGAAGGGGCGGGCGACACTGCCTCAGTGCCGCGTGAGAGTCCGACGAATGCGGCGGAGAAGACGGCGGTTGTGATGCCTGTGACGGAGGAGGGCAAAGTACCCCTGCCCCCTCACCGCATCATCGGTGAGGCCTTTCACGCCTATATTATGGTCGAGGTGGGGGATGTCACGCTCATCATCGATAAGCATGCGGCGCACGAGCGCATTCTCTTCGAAAAAATGAAGAAAAACCGTGAGGCAAGCCGCGCGACAGCTGCCGCGCAGATGCTCATGATCCCGCTTGAGGTCTCTCTGAGCGGTGAGGAGCGTGCTGCTCTTGGCGAATATGGGGAGGATGTGGCTGCCACCGGCTTTGATCTTACCCTTACCGACAGCGGTGCGATCATCACGGGTATCCCCGGCGGCCTTTCGACTGAGGAGGCGGGTGACATGTTTGCTGTCCTTGCCGAACAGCTTGCCGAAGGAACGGGCAACGTCAGCGTGACGAGAAACGTTTTTTACGAAAAAGCCCTTTATCAGGCTTCCTGCAAGGCGGCGATGAAGGCGGGGCTGATCGATACGCCCGAAAATATCAGGTGGCTTGTCGAGACGGTGCTTAAAAATCCCGACATCCGCTACTGTCCACACGGAAGACCGATCGCCTTTGAGCTTTCGCGCCGTGATATGGAAAAATTTTTCAAGAGAACGTGACACGAACGAAACGATAGAATGGGAGTTTAATCAGTGTTTAAGGTATTAAAAACAGAAGGAAAGGCCCGTCGCGGCCATTTTGAAAGCGTACACGGTACGGCAGAAACCCCCGTGTTTATGGACGTTGGCACTTGTGCCGCCATCAAGGGCGGCGTTTCGACCGACGATCTGAGGGAGATCGGCTGTCAGATCGAGCTTTCCAACACCTACCATCTGCATATTCGCCCCGGAGACAAGCTGATCCGTAAGCTGGGCGGTATCCACAGGTTCATGAATTGGGATAAGCCCGTTCTGACCGATAGCGGCGGTTTTCAGGTCTTTTCGCTTGCCAAGCTCCGCAGGATCAAGGAAGAGGGCGTTACCTTCGCCTCGCATATCGATGGCAAGCGCATCTTCATGGGTCCTGAGGAAAGCATGCAGATCCAGTCCAATCTCGGCTCGACGATCGCCATGGCGTTTGACGAGTGCATCGAGAATCCCGCTGAATACGATTATACCAAAAGATCCTGCGACCGTACCTACCGGTGGCTCGTGCGCTGTAAGGCTGAAATGATGCGTCTCAACGCGCTTCCCGATACCGTCAATCCCCACCAGATGCTCTTCGG
>CAZYFC010000010.1:0-20056 GCA_964646715.1 uncultured Lachnospiraceae bacterium | reverse complement strand
CATCGATGGAAGCGGTGGAAACGATGAAGCCCGCCGTGATCGGGATCGGGACGTGCGAGAGCGATGTCGGCATCAATCGGCGCCAGCATAACCGCGACGGCAGCATCGGTCTCGGGCAGTATCCGTTCCAATCTCGCCTGGGGCAACGAAAACGCCACCGACGAGGAGATGCTTGCCGCCGTTGCCGCAAGTCAGGCCACGAACGTGGTAGAGGACAAGGGAGGACTGTCGGGCAAAATTGAAGCGGGCGGCAAAAATCTTTCGGGCGGTCAGCGTCAGAGACTCACCATTGCACGCGCCCTCGTCAAAAAGCCCGACATACTCATTCTCGACGACTCCGCCTCCGCGCTTGACTTTGCCACCGACGCGGCTTTGCGCCGTTCCATCCGAACGATGTCGAAGGACACCACCGTTTTTATCGTATCGCAACGCGCCTCGTCTATCCTGCACGCAGACAAGATCCTCGTGCTGGACGACGGCGAGGTCGTTGCCACAGGCGACCACGCAGCGCTTATTGCCTCCTGCCCTTTGTACAAGGAGATCTACGACACGCAGTTTTCGACGGGAGGTGACGCATAATGGCAAAGGAAAAAGCAAAAAAAGGCACGCTTCGCCGTATTCTTCGCTATATCGGCAGATATAAAGCACTCCTTTTCCTCTCGGCACTTCTCTCGCTTTTCGCGGTGGGACTGACACTGCTCATTCCCGTCCTTATTGGCGAGGCGCTTGACCTCGCCGTCGGCAAGGGCAACGTCGACCTCATCGGCATCAGCCGTTACCTTCTCATTGCGCTGCTCGCCGTCGGTATAACGGCGCTTCTTAACTGGACGATCGGCACTGTCAACAACCGCACGGCATACCACGTCGGGCGCGATCTGCGTAACGACGGCTTCAGAAAGCTCCAGAGCCTGCCGCTTTCCTATCTCGACAGCCATCCGTCAGGCGACGTCGTCAGTCGCATCATCACCGACGTTGATACAGTTGCCGACGGACTGCTCCTCGGCTTCACTCAGCTTTTCACAGGCGTCGTCACCATCCTCGCCACGCTCGTCTTTATGGTGGTGATCAATTGGAAGGTCGCGCTCGCCGTCTTCCTTTTAACGCCGCTTTCGCTCTTTATCGCACGCTTTATCGGCAGTCGCACCTACAAAATGTTCCGCGAGCAATCAGCGGCGCGTGGCGACCAGACCGCGCTGATCGACGAGACGGTCGGCAATCTGAAGGTCGTCAAGGCCTTTTGTCGGGAGGACGAGACGCTTGAAGCCTTCGACGAGGGAAACGAACGCCTGCAAAAGAGCGCGCTTCACGCGATCTTCTATTCCTCACTCGTCAATCCCACGACGCGCTTCGTCAACAGCGTCGTTTACGCCGCAGTGGCGCTCGTCGGCGCACTCACCGCCATTGCCACGGCAGGCGCGTCAACACCTTTCACGGTCGGTCAGCTCAACTGCCTGCTCGCTTATACCAACCAATACACCAAGCCCTTTAACGAAATATCCGGCGTGATCACCGAATTTCAGAACGCCCTTGCCTCTGCTTCGCGCGTCTTCGAGCTGCTCGACGAGCCCTCCGAGATTCCCGATGCAAAAGACGCGCTCGACCTCGGTGACGCCGAGGGCGACTTCACGCTGACTGACGTTGCCTTCTCCTATACGCGTGAACGCCCCCTGATCGAGGGATTGGATCTTTCAATCGAGGCAGGTCAGCGCATCGCGATCGTCGGCCCGACGGGGTGCGGCAAAACGACGCTCATCAACCTTCTGATGCGCTTTTACGACGTAAACGAAGGTGTAATTGCCGTTGACGGCAAGGATATTCGCTCTCTCAGCCGCGAATCGCTCCGTCGCAACATCGGTATGGTCCTGCAGGACACACGCCTGATGGCAGGCACGGTGCGCGAGAATATCGTCATGGGTAAGCCCGACGCCACCGACGAAGAGGTGATCGCCGCCGCGAAGGCTGCCTTTGCACACGGCTTTATCAAGCGTCTGCCCAAGGGGTACGACACCTGTCTCGGTGAAGGCGGCGAGGGGCTTTCGCAGGGACAAAAGCAGCTTCTCTGCATCGCACGCGTCATGCTCTGTCTGCCGCCCATCCTTATCCTTGACGAGGCGACCTCCTCTATCGATACGCGCACCGAACAGCGCATCCAGAAAGCGTTTGCCGAAATGATGAAGGGGCGTACGACCTTTATCGTCGCGCACCGCCTCTCAACGATCATGCATTGCGACAGCATTCTCGTCATGCGTGACGGCCATATCATCGAGCAGGGCAGCCATGCCGAGCTTCTTGCGAAAAACGGCTTCTACGCCACACTCTACCACAGCCAATTTGCTAAGTAAGCGCGTCGGGAAGACACGCATCGGGGGAAAGCCCTTTTGAAAAAGGGCTTTCCCCCGATTTTTTACAGGATCGAACGCTACGCTGTAAAGGGATCCGACAAATGCCCCGCCGCGCTAATCGGTTCCCTCCTCGCAAACGGAGAAGGCCATTTTCTCCCCGTCGAAGGAAAAGATAACGCTGTCGCCCGAAGAGATCCTTCCTTCAAGAAGCTGTTCGGAGATAAAATCCTCCACCTTATGCTCAAGCACACGACGCAAGGGACGCGCACCGTAGCGATAGACGTCCCCTGCCGAAGCGATGAGGGTGGCGACGCTTTCATCGAATTGAGCAAAAATGCCTATCGAAAGAAGGCGCTTTTCCAAAGCCGAGAGCATAAGAGACGCGATCTTCCCAAGGTCCTCCTCGGTGAGATGCCGAAAGAGAATGATCTCGTCGACACGGTTCAAAAATTCCGGGCGAAAGACCTCGCGAAGCTGTTTGTGAGGATCGGGCGGCGTGGGAAGCGAGCCAACCGTGGCAAAGCCCATACGGACGGCGTGACCTGCGATCTCTTCTCCCGCGTTTGAGGTCATGATGATGACCGTGTTGGCAAAATCGACCGTATGCCCCTGCGAATCGGTCAGTCTACCGTCCTCAAGGATCTGCAAAAGCAGATTCAACACGTCGGGATGTGCTTTTTCGATCTCGTCGAAAAGCAAAAGCGAATAGGGCTTGCGACGCACCCGTTCGGTCAGCTGCCCCGCATCCTCGTAGCCGATATAACCGGGAGGCGAGCCGATCAACCGCGAAACGCTCTGCTTTTCCATATATTCCGACATATCAAGACGCACCATCGCATCCTCAGCGCCATAAAGAAGCGCGGCAAGCGCGCGTGAAAGCTCCGTCTTCCCCACCCCCGTCGGGCCGAGAAAGATAAAACTGCCGACGGGGCGACGCGGCGACTTCAATCCCACCCTCGCGCGTCGAATAGCGCGAGAGGTGGCAGACACGGCGGCATCCTGCCCGATCACGCGCCGCTGAAGCGCTTCTTCAAGCCCCATGAGACGCTCGCTTTCGCCATCGTCGAGCCGCTTTAAAGGGATCCCCGTCTTGCGAGAGACCATCTCGCGTACCTCGTCTGCCGTGAGAACGAGGGGCGTTGCCTCCATCTCCTCGCGCCAAGCCCGTTTTCTTTCTTCAAGTTGCAACGACAGCCTGCTCTCCTTGTCACGGAGTGTGGCGGCATGCTCAAAATGCTGGGAGAGGATCGCCTCCTCCTTTTCGGCGGAAAGCCGCGCCACCTCCCGTTCGCCCTCGAGCAGTGCCGTCGGCGGGGAGAAGGCGTTGATCCTGAGGCAGGAGGCCGCTTCGTCTATGAGATCGATCGCTTTATCGGGCAGGAACTGCTCGGTAAGATAGCGATGGGAGAGCGAAACGGCAGCTTCAAGCGCTTCGTCGGTAAAGCGGAGCTTGTGATGCGCCTCGTATTTCGGGCGCAAACCGCGCAGAATGGCAAGCGCCTCCTCCGTCGTCGGCTCACCGACGTCAACCGACTGAAAACGGCGGGAGAGCGCGGCATCCTTTTCAATATAGCGTCGGTATTCGGCAAGCGTCGTTGCACCGATCAGCTTGATCTCACCTCTGGCAAGCGAGGGCTTGAGAATATTCGCCGCGTCTATCGCGCCCTCAGCCGCCCCTGCGCCGATGATGGTATGGATCTCGTCGATAAAGAGAATGACCTGCGGCATTCGGCGGGTCTCTTCAAGGAGATTCTTCATGCGCTCTTCAAAATCGCCTCGGTATTTTGCCCCTGCCAGCATGGCGGGCACGTCAAGCGCGATCAGCGTTTTGTCAAGGAGCGCTTCAGGCACGCGTCGCGTCACGATGCGCTCAGCCAGCCCCTCGACAACAGCCGTTTTTCCCACCCCCGGCTCGCCCACGAGACAGGGATTGTTTTTGCTGCGGCGCGAGAGGATCTGCATGATCCTTTCAAGCTCCTCCTCGCGCCCGACCAGGGGATCGAAGCGGCCCTCGGCGGCAAGGGCGGTCAGGTCTCTGCCATACTGCTTGAGCGCCCTTCCCTCGCGCTCGTTCGATCGATGCTCAACGCGCTTTTTATCCGGTGTGACGGCGGCGAAATTGCCGCTGACAAGCGCCGATGCCTCGGCGCGAAGCTCTGCAAGCGACGCTCCCTCGCAGGCGAGCAGCTTTGCCGCCACCGAATCGCCGTCGTTCACAAGGGCAAGCAGCAGATGCTCGGTGCCGATAACGCCCCTTCCCTCACCCTTGGCAAGCGAAAACGCGCTTTCGATCAGGGCTTTGGCGCGCGGCGTCATATCTTTTGCCGAAACGAAGCTCTTTTCGCCCTTGCCCGAAAGCTCAACGATCCGCATTCTGACGTTATCCTTCAGAACGCCGCGCGAGAAAAGAAGCCTGTACGCTGCCGAATCGGGCTCAGCGAGAAGGCCGAGCAAAAGATGCTCGCTCCCGATGTAGGTATGCCCCAATTCCCTTGCCGCCGTAAGCGAGGATTGCAGGGCGTTTGCCGCACTTTGTGAAAACTTTCCGTTCATAAAAACTCCTTTGACAGACACTTTTCCCCAAAGCGCCCTTCTTCTCTTGACAACGCCTAAGCAGATTGCTACAATATAGAAAAACGGTTTGGGAGGAACTTATGGCGATTACGGTAACGCTTGCAAGAAAAGGAGACGAGGAGAAGATCGCCTCGCTTCTCATAGCCATTCACGCACAGCACGCAGAAGGTCGCCCCGACCTCTTCGGTAAGGGTCACGCCAAATTCTCGGCAGACGAGGTGCTTGCCCTCTTTGACCGCACAGACGCGCCCGTCTTTGTGGCACGGGAGGAAAACGGCGGCGTGATCGGCTATGCCATCGCCATGATCAAGCATAACCGAAATCCCGCGCAGGGGGCGTACGACACCTTCTACATCGACGATCTGAACGTCGATGCCGCCGCAAGAAGACGCGGTGTTGGCACAGCCCTGCTCGATGCCTGCCGCGCCTATGCGAAGGAAAAGGGCTGCTATAACGTCACGCTCAACGTATGGGCGTTTAACGAGGGCGCGATCCGCTTTTACGAGAAAAACGGCTTCGCACCCCAGCGTATCATCCTTGAAACGACCGTATAGAGACGGAGTTCAGGCACTCATCCTCCCGATGAGCGCTTTTTTACTCTTCTTTTTCACAGAGGGCGACGAGACGCGCCTTCAGGGGCAGAATGGCAGGCGGGGCAACTGACAGCTCGTCGATCTGCATAGCCAGAAAGCGCTCGGTGAGCGAAAGATCTGCGGCAAGCTCGCCGCAGATGCCGATCCAGATGCCGTTTTTGTGCGCGTTTTCGGCAGCAAGCGCCACGAGACGGAGAACAGCCTCGTGATGCGGATCGAAAAAGTCGGCGGCAAGTGAGTTTTGCCGATCGATCGCCAACGTATACTGCGAAAGATCGTTCGTACCCACGCTGAAGAAGTCGACCTCGGCAGCGAAAAGATCGCTCAGGATCGCGGCGGCAGGCGTTTCGATCATGATGCCGATCTCGATCTCGTAGGAAAAAGGAACGCCCTGAAGCTCCAAAGCCTCCGCCTCCTCCTTGAGGATCGCCTTAGCCCTTGCAAGCTCGTCAAGAGAAGCGATCATCGGAAACAAAAGGGCAAGCCTTCCGAAGGCTGAGGCGCGAAGGAGCGCGCGGAGCTGGGTACGGAAGAGCGAGGGGCGCGCAAGACAGAGGCGGATGCCGCGCAAACCGAGCGCAGGATTCTCCTCTTCGTCAAGATCCAGATAATCAACCTGCTTATCAGCGCCGACGTCAAGCGTGCGTACCACGACGCGTTTGCCCTCGCAGGCGGCAAGTACCCGCTGATAGGCGGTGAACTGCTCCTCTTCGTCGGGTGGAAAGTCTCGCCCGAGAAAGAGAAACTCGGAGCGAAACAGTCCTATTCCCTCGCCGCCTTCTTGAAGCGCCTCGTCTGCTTCTTCAGGCGTGCCGATATTACCGTAGACCTGCACCGCACGTCCCTGCTTAGTCAGAATCCTGCGATGCTTCATTGCCTCCATCGCTTCCCTCTCGGCGCGCTTGCTCCTTTGCCGTTCTTCAAAGGCAGCAAGACACGCTTCATCAGGGCAGACGGTCACCACGCCGCCGTCGGCGTCCACGAGCGCCTCCTGCCCTTCGGGCAAGCCGTACAGCGCCTCTCCGAGTGCGACGATGGCAGGCACGCCCATACTGCGCGCCAGGATAGCGGTATGCGAGTTAACCGAGCCGCCCGATAGCAAGAAAGCGGCGACAGATGCTCTGTCGAGCGTGACCGTTTCGCTCGGCGTCAATTCCTCCGCGCAGAGGATCACGCCCACCGCCTCCTTCGGGAGGAGCTGCTTCTCTTTTCCGCCAAGTGCGAAAAGCGCACGCTCCCCCAGGTCGCGCATATCGAGCGCACGCGCCGCCATGTAGTCGTCTTTTGTGGCAAGAAGCTCCTCGGTGAGCGCCTCCACCGCTTGCTGCAAAGCGTATTCGGCAGCGTGCCCCTTGTCGATGCGAAATGCGAGAAGTGCCGTGAAGTCGGCGTCGTCCAGCATCATGCGGTGAACGAGAAAGACCGACGCCTCCTCTTTGCCTACCGTTTCACCAAGACGCCGTTCTTCTCTTTCGAGTCCTGCCGCCACCTCGTTTTTTGCCTTGAGCCATCTTTCCCACTCCAGCACCTTGTCATAGCGCGGCAGGGGATCGACGGCAGTTTTCTCTCTTCGGTAAAAAAAGAGCTTACCGAGTGCCTCTCCACCGCTTGCCGAAAGCCCTTTTATCTGAATCTTTTCTTCGATCATAACCAATCTTCCTCTTTGTATAAGTCGTTATCACTAGTATAGCCCGACGGCAGGACGAATAACGGCGTTTTTTTGAAGAGAAAAAAATCTTTAATTCGCACAGTTTTCTTAAAAAAGCAAAAATCTCTTGCGAACGGCACAAAAAAATGCTATAATATAAGGTAATCGAATAACATCCGATGGGAGTATACGACTATGAGACCTCACGAACTGATCACCCATATCGAAAAAGGCGGCATCGACGCCCTTCTTGTGGCGCTCTACGGCAAAGAGACTCTTGCCGTCGCCAAAGCACGCTATATCCGCGCTCTTGCCGAATTTTCCGCCCTTTACGGCGAAAGGGAAAACACGCACATCTTCTCCGTCCCGGGCAGAAGCGAGATCTCGGGCAACCACACCGACCACAACAACGGCTGTGTGCTTGCCGCCTCGATCGACCTTGACATGATCGCCGTTGCAGCCGCCACCGACGACGGCGTGATCAGACTGAAAAGCGAGGGGTTCGATGCCGACACAGTCGTGCTCGCTGACAGAGACGCCTCCAAAGCCAAGCGTTATTCAAGCGAATCGCTCATCGCAGGCGTCTCGGACGGTATGATCAGAAACGGCTATACGGTAGGTGGCTTCGTCTCCTATACCACCAACAACGTCTTCAAGGGCTCGGGGCTCTCCTCCTCTGCCGCTTTTGAGGTCATGATCGGCAATATCCTGCGCACGCTGTATCACAATGATATCTCGGATATCGAGATCGCCAAGATCGCGCAGTACGCAGAAAACGAATACTTCGGCAAGCCCTGCGGTCTCATGGATCAGACTGCCTGTGCCGTCGGCGGCTTTATCGCCATTGATTTTGCCGATCCCAAGTCTCCCGTCGTCACAAAGCCCGACTTTGACCTGACCGCCGTGGGCTATTCTCTCTGCATCGTCAACACAGGCGGAAACCACGCCGACCTGAACGAGGATTATGCCTCCGTTCCTGCCGAAATGAAGGCAGTTGCGGCATATCTCGGCAAAACAGTTCTGCGCGAGACCGACAAGGAGGCGCTTCTCCTTGCCATTCCCGCCCTGCGTGAAACGCTGGGCGACCGCGCCATTCTGCGCGCCTGCCACTATTTCAACGAAAACTGCCGCGTTACACGCCAGAGCAAGGCGCTTGCAGAAGGCGACGTTGCCACCTTCCTTTCGCTCGTCAACGAATCGGGCGCCTCCTCCTTCCGCTATCTGCAAAACGTCTATACCACAAAGAACGTCACCGAACAAGGTCTTTCACTTGCCCTCTTCCTCGCCGAGGACTTTTTGAAAACGCTTGACAAGCCCTCTGCCTGCCGCGTACACGGCGGCGGCTTTGCAGGCACGATCCAGGCCTTTGTGCCGACAGAAAACGCCGAAGACTTCCGCGCAGTCACAGACGCCGTTTTCGGAAAAGGCGCTTGCCATATTCTGAAGATCCGCCTGCAGGGCGCTATTGCTGTTATCTGATATGCAGGAAGTCGCGATCTACACCCTCTGCTCGGGCTCTTCGGGCAACTGCACCTATATTCGTTGCGGCAACACGTCGATCCTGATCGACGCCGGCGCGTCAAGACGCGCTATTATGAAAGCGCTTGCCGATATCGGCGCGACGCTTGCCTCGCTTGATGCGATCTTCGTCACGCACGAGCATAGCGACCACATCAAGGGACTCCCCATGCTGGCAAAGCACGACGGCATCCCGATCTACGTCTCCCCCGCCAGCCTTTCGGCACTCACGGCAGTCAGTCGCCACCTCATCCGCCCACTGGAGCATCCCGCCGGGGTAACGCTTGGGGATATGACGGTGGAATCCTTCCTCACGCCGCACGACAGCCTTTCAAGCTGCGGGTATATCGTTTCCTACAAAAATCACCGCTTCGGCTACGCAACCGACATAGGGCACCCGACGCCTGAGGTTGCCGATGCGCTTCTCGGCTGTGACGCAGTGATCCTTGAAGCCAATTACGACGAAACGATGCTGAAGTATGGGCCATACCCCCTCTTTCTCAAGGAACGTATCCGTTCGGATCACGGCCATCTGGACAACGAGGTCTCGGCAAAGATCTGTGCCTATCTCGCCAAAAGCGGCACGAAGCGCGTGTTACTCGCCCATCTTTCCGCTGAAAACAACACCCCCAATAAGGCGCTTGCCGCCGTTCAGAAAGCCTTATGTAAGGAGAAGGTCAGCCTTTCGCTCGCCGTAGCCGACCGCTACTGCCCCACCGAGCTGATCACGATACCGTCATGCTGAATATAACCCTCGTCTCGGTGGGCAACCTAAAGGAAGCCTACCTGCGCGACGCCGTTAAGGAATACGAAAAGCGTTTACAAGCATTCTGCCGTTTCCGCACACTGGAGCTTAAGGACGGTGCGCCCATTCTGCCGCACCTGCCCGAGCGCGCCTTTCGCGTGGCGCTCTGCGTGGAGGGCAAGCAGCTCTCCTCCGAGGAGCTTGCCGCGCTGATCGACAGCAAGGCAACCGAGGGCTTTTCCGAGATCGTGTTCGTGATCGGCGCATTTGACGGTCTGCCCGAGGAGGTCAAAAAGGCCTGCCATCTACGCCTCTCCTTCTCGAAAATGACCTTCCCTCATCAACTGATGCGCGTGATCCTGTTAGAACAGGTCTACCGCGCCTTCACCATCCTTTCGGGCATCAAATACCACAAATAATGCCCGACAGTCCTTAAACCGCCGCCGGAAAAGAGGTGTTTTTATGTCCTTTGAACCAACTACGCTTGCCTTGGCCGAGACGCTCGTCGCGCTATGCCGCAGCAGGGGCATCACGCTTGCCACAGCCGAATCCTGCACGGGCGGCATGGTGAGTGCCGCCGTCACTGCCGTGGCAGGCGCATCTGCCGTCTATCTCGGAGGTATAGTCGCCTACGCCGAGGCGCTGAAGCAAAAGCTGCTCGGCGTATCGGAAAAAACGCTTGCAGAAGAAAGCGCCGTCTCTGCAAAGACAGCCGAGGAAATGGCGAAGGGCGCTCTTCTGGCAACAGGCGCAGACCTCGCCGTCTCGGTGACGGGCTATGCAGGGCCGGGTGATGGCGCAGGACTCGTCTACATCGCCGTTGCCGACAGAGACTCCCTCCGCGTAAGAGAGAACCGCTTTGAGGGTGACCGCCACACCGTTCGCCTTGCCGCCGCCGCCCAAGCCCTCTCTCTCTGTATTGAAGCTGTCAATATCCAGAAATAACGGCGTTTTACGCGCATCTGCGCTTTCCATCCGAAGCGCTTACACCATTACGAACGATTGAAACGAAAGGATTTCACCGCCATGAAGATCTCCGTCATAGGATGCGGCCGTTGGGGCGCATTTATCGCCTGGTATCTTGACAGGATCGGTCACGAAATGACCGTCTTCGGCCCGAAGGAGGCTCCCGAGATTCACACCTTTATGAAGACGCGCACCAACGGCATCATCACCTACCGCGAGGAGGTGCACCTCACCGCCGAGCTTTCTGCGGCGCTTGAGAATGACTTTATCGTCATCTCGATCCCCTCACAGAATCTGCGCTCGCTGATGGAGGAAATGAAGCCCCTTGCCCCCAAGGGAAAGACCTTCATCCTCTGCATGAAGGGCATTGAGATCTCGACCGGCAAACGCCTCTCCGAGGTCGTTTCTGAATATTACGGCAGCGAAAACCAGGTTGCCGTCTGGATCGGGCCGGGACATCCACAGGAGTTCGTCAAGGGCGTGCCGAACTGCATGGTCATCGACTCGTACAGCGAAGAGGTCAAGCGTTCGCTTGTCAACGCCTTTTCAAGCGATCTCATCCGCTTCTATTACGGTAACGACATGATCGGCAACGAGCTTGGCGCGGCACTTAAAAACGTCATCGGCATCGCAGCAGGCATGCTGGACGGCTACGGCTTCTCTTCCCTCAAGGGCGCACTGATGAGCCGCGCCACGGCAGAGGTTGCGCGCATGATCGGCGCAATGGGAGGCGACGGCAGATCCGCCTACGGCCTTTGCCACCTCGGAGACTACGAAGCGACCGTCTTTTCCAAGCATTCGCACAACCGCGCATTCGGTGAGGCATTCGTCAAGGGCGAAAAATTCACCGCGCTCGCAGAGGGCTACTACACAGCCGAGGCGATCCACCGCCTTGCCGAGAAAAACGGCGTGGATATGCCGATCTGCGAAGCAGTTTACGCCATGCTTTACGAAAATGCCGATCCGCTTGCCACCCTGAACGCCCTCTTCCACCGCGCCATCAAGACCGAATTCTGATATTCAAAAAAAGGAGTGCCTATGGCAAGCGAAAAAAAATACAAGCGACTGCTTTCCAACACCGCCATCGTCGGCATAGGCACGCTCGGTTCCAAGATACTCGTCTATCTTCTCGTCAGACTCTACACCTCCGTCCTCACGAAAGAGGACTACAGTCTGGCATCCAACGTCACCGAAATGGCAACGCTGCTTATCCCCCTTGTCTCGCTCGGCATCGGTGAAGCCGTCTTCCGCTTCGCCATGGACAAAAACTACCGTGCAAGCGAGGTCTTTACACAGGGCTTCGTTGCCATCGGCCTGGGCGCGCTGCTGTTACCCTTTGTCGCGCTTATTTTCAGCAGTATAGACTATTTCAGGAGCTACGTTCCTCTGCTCGTTATCTACGTCTTGGCCTCTGCCATTCACACCAACTGCTCGCAGTATATCCGCGCCAAGGCACGCTTCAAGCTCTACGCCCTGCAGGGCATCCTCAATACGCTTCTCACCATCACCTGCAATGTCATCTTCCTTATTCCACTTAAAATGGGCGTCGTCGGCTACGTCCTCTCGGTGGCAGTTGCCGACCTTCTTTCCTCTCTCTTCATCGTCCTCGCGGCAAAGCTCTGGCGCGACTTCTCCTTCAAGGGCCTGCGGAAAAGCACGCTGAAGGCGATGCTGCTGTACAGCCTGCCGCTGATCCCCACCACCATCTCCTGGTGGATCACCAACGTTTCCGACCGCTATATGGTCACCTTTATTCAGGGTGATACGGTAAACGGTCTCTACGCCGCGGCGTACAAGATCCCTACCCTGCTGATGGTGCTGATCGGTGTTTTCAACAGCGCGTGGAAATATTCCGCCGTGGAGGAACGAGAGTCAGACAGCGGCGCATCCTTCTTTTCAACCGTCTATTCCTCCTTCTGCACCGTCCTCTTTTTCGTCAGCGCTGCGATCATCGCGCTTTCGCGTCCCCTTGCCTATATGATGTTCGGGCAGGATTTCCGCTCCGCGTGGGTATATATCCCGATCCTCACGATGGCAATGGCGTTTTCTGCCCTTTCGTCCTTTACGGGGACCGTCTTTATCGTTGAAAAAAAGAGTGCCTACTCGCTTATTACGGCGCTTTCGGCGGCACTTCTCAATATTCTGCTCAATCTGCTTCTGATCCCTCTCTTCAAGGAAGAAGCGACCGCCGCTATGGGTGCGGCGATCGCAACGCTTGCCTCCTATTTTCTTATGTACGTTCTGCGCCTTGCCCTCTCGACGAGGCTGATCCGCTACCGCGCCTATCTTCCCGAGAGCGCGGCAAGCATTCTGACGCTCGCCGCCATGACATTGACCGTCACGCTTGAAGTCCCCTTTTGGATCCCGCTGCAGATCGTCTTTATCTGTCTTCTCGTCCTGATCAACCGCCGCGTGATCTTCCGCCTTATCAAGGAGCTGATCGGCATGCTGAAGCGCCGCCCTACCTGCTGAGAAGCAAAAAGGCAAGCGTGAAAAGCAGCAGCATCTCGTCATCTGCCTCTCCCGAGGCGAGAAAAAGTGCTATGCCGACGAAGAGAAGCTCTTCAAGGGTAAAGCTGCTCTTAAAAAGCTCGTTGAGAAGATTGCCCTTCGTTTCCTTCTTTGCGCTCTTTGAAGCGTCGCTCTTTTCCTCGTAAGCGTTTGCCTCAAACGCCTCTTCCTCTGCTGACTCCGCCTCCTCCTTGAAAGCGGCTTTTGCCGCATGCGATTCGGAGGTGAAGGAGTAGTCGCGCGGCGAGGTGCTTTTGCGAAGAAGTCCCTCGTCAAAGCGGCTTTTCGCCTGATAGGCGGTATTGACAGACGCCTCCCTCTCCCCGTCACCTTCAATTTCCCCTGCCCCTACGCCGGGGGTGAGGGGAATTTTCGTCGGCTTTACTGACTGTCTTTCTCCGCCGTCTCTTTCCTCGGGCGTTTTCGTCGCCTTTTTTTCACAATTTTCCTTTGCCGCGCACTCTCTCAGCTCATCAGAGGACGCCGCAAACGCCACGCCGCTATAACCGGGCGGCGTCTGTCTGTAATAGCGTCGTGCGTACAGATCGACCCCTCCTTTACTGACGCATGTTGCCCGCAAGCTCAAGAAGATCAAGCAGGCGGATAATAAGCTCCATCTTGCCGCGCTTCTCTTCATCCATATACAGGGCAAGAGCCTCCAGCAGCTTTCTGTGTCTTGTATCGGCAGGCTTTTGAGACTCTTTTCGCCCTTTTGCATCCTCATGCACACTCGAAAGACTCTTTGACGGCGGCATATCCCCAAGATAGGTGCCTGACAATAGCTCCCGCCCGTTATCCGACTCCGTCGCACCGTCATATGCACGCTCCTTTTCGCTCTCCCCTGCCTTTGTCGCACTGAACGCACCGCTTGACGCAAGGCTCTTGGCGAGCGTCATAGCACCGCGCAGCATCTCGGGATTGGACAGCACCGATTCCAGAATGCCGTCGATGTTCAAACTGCTGCTATCCATTGAAAAGCCTCCTCACCGCCTTTTTTCTTTGTCGATCGAGGCGAGAATTTCGGCAGCCTTCGTCTCGCCAATGGTCGACAGTACGCGCTTTAACTCCTCTTCGCTCGCTCTTGACAGCATGAGGCGCAAAGCAGGCGCGTTGCCCGCCATGCGCCGACAGCGTTCCTCCGGCAGCCCCATCGACCGCGTCACGTCGTAGATCAGCCGTGCAAGCGTCGCATCGTCAAGCGAGGCGAGCTTTTTTCCGTCTATCTCCATCTCAAATCCCCTTTCCCAAAGCGGTTCTTCGCTTTACTGCAGTATATGTTCTTTTGAAGGAGTTGGTTCTATGAAGCTGGTTGTTTTTTCGGATTCACACGGTCACAACGACAGAATGCGTTCGGTGATCCGTATGCAAAAAAACGCCGATGCCTTTTTGCACCTCGGCGACGGTGCGCCCGACTTTCTCTTCCTGTGCGAGGAAGCATCGGTGACGGGCTTTGCCGTGCGCGGCAACTGTGACCTCTGTTCAACGCACCGCAGGCTCGAAAAGACGATGACGCTCACCTTTGAAGGCGTCAGACTCTTTCTTACACACGGGGACGGCTATCAGGTCAATTGGTCGACTGTGCCTCTCTCGCTTGCCGCCAAGGAGGCAGCTTGCCTCGTCGCGCTCTACGGCCACACGCATATCGCAGAAAACCGCTATCTGCCGCCGATGGACGAAAACGACAGACCGCTTTATCTCTTCAATCCGGGCAGTATTTCAAAACCGCGCGACGGCGCCCCCTCTTACGGCGTGATCGAGCTGAACATGGGTCAGGTGCTTTTGAACACCGTCAAGCTCTGAGTCAAACGCCGCTTAAGCCCCCGACGAGATTTCAACACATAAGAAGCCGCCCCCTTCCGGGTGTGCCCGAAAACTGCGTTTTCGGGTACGCCCGGAAGGGGGCGGCTATTGATTCTGACCGTATTATTCGATCTCGACGAGGCGAGCCTGATAAAGCTCGATCTTGGTGCTTGAATTGTAAACGTATTTCTGAACGGGCCCGTGAATGACCACGGTGTCACCGACCTGCGGCTGATTCGTCATTGCATCAAAGCGCTTGCCGGAGGAATCGTAAAGGCCGTAGACATACAGTCTGTTGCCCCCTTCATCCTCGATATACATGTTTCCATAGGTGGTATTCTCGATCGAAACGATTCGGCCTTTAACGTAATAGGTCTCGTCTGTTGTCCGGTTGTCGGCAAGACCCATGCCAACCGTGTTGACTGTTTCGATCGAGGTCAGCGTATAGTCGACGCTCATACTGCCGAGGCCGCCTGAGGCGATGTAATCAAAGAGCAGATCTCGCGCGTAGATCTCTGCGTCAAACCGTGCCACCTCGGTGAGGCGGTTAGGGGTGTAGGTGGAGGAGTAGGAATCGACGATCACGTAATATGTACCGTTCGGGTCGATCTGATCCTTGACGCTGAGACCGTAGTCGCTGTACCCGACGGCATAAGAGGTGTTGTTGATAAAGCGCGATTTCAGATCGGAGCCCTTGATCGAGCAAAGAACGAGGCTGTTATCAAACGGAAAAAGGGTCTGCAGGTCGGAATAGCTGACCTCGCCTGCCGCAAGATAGCCGGGGCTTCGCACCGAGACATAACCGCCTCCCAGAACGATGTCGTACGCTTCCCCCCAGATGGAAACCCCCGCCTGAACGTAGAGATCGGCAACGAGCTGACGGAGGAAATTACCGCTTCTGTACGCATCGTTCATGCCTGCCACGCGGGCGCCTTTGGCGATCTCGTCGGCGTATTTTTCGAGAAGCTCTTCAACGATCGGGTCGTCGTCGAGCGACGAATAACAACTCGTGGGCAAAAACTCGGCGGTATTCACCGAGGTATTGCCGTTGGCAAAATTCAGGTTTATCTCGACGTGTGAAATACCCTTGTTGTCGCCGCCGTTTTGCAGGTGATAGACGCCGTAGGGATCGATCAGCACGTAGGACTGATGGGAATGCCCCTCGAACACCACGTCCACGTAGCCGTACTGCGAGAGCGTGATGTCATAATAGGAGGAAAGCTGTCCTGAAGCAATTGAGCTGACACCGCTTGACGAGGAGGAAAAGCCGTCGTGAAGCGAATAGACGATGAGATCCGCACCCTCGGCGCGAAGCCTGTCCGATTCCGCCTTGACGAGCGAAGTGAGCGATGCGCCCGTGAGGAAGATCACATCCTCCACCTTGTCGGAGGCGATAGAGGAATAGCAGTCGCCTATCGCACCGATAATACCGATCTTAATACCGTCGATCTCGATCATAACCGAGGCTTCGCAGTAGTCTACACGCTTGTTGGTGGTTTTGTCGTAAATGTTTATGGCAAGAAAGGGGAATTCGGCAAGGGCGGCATTATCCTCAATGGCATCCTCGCCCCAATCGTATTCGTGATTGCCGAGCGTCATCGAGACGAAGTTCATCTCGTTCATCCACTCGGTGACGATAAAGCCTCCGGTCAGATTCGATTCCGAGCTACCCTGCCACATGTCACCGGAAGCGAGGAAGAGCGCGTGATCATCGGTCGAAAGACAGCCTTTGAGGAAGGTGGTCAATTCGTCCACACCGGGATGCGTATCGCCGTCTGCCAGCTTGCCGTGCAGGTCATTGAGCGCGTAAAGATCGAAGACTGTCACAACGGAGGTCATGCAAATATCGCACAGGCCGTCATTGTCGTCATCCCTGTGATCGTTGTCGGCACTTCCGTCAGGACGCTCCGACAAGTCGGGTGAAACGGCAGTCGTCACCTCAGCCGTCGTCGTTTTTGCAGTCGTAGTCGAGGTATCGTCGGTACTGCCGCAGGATGTGAAGATGACAGTTATAAGAAAAAGAAGGGTAACGAGCAGCGCTGCCGTCAGTAAAAGGCGTTTCATAATATCCTCCTTGACATGGATCGTCTGTTTCGTCATTATACCATATTTCCCGACAGTATGCAAGCACCGTCTGCCTTTTTCTCTCCCGAAAACTACACATCTGCTTTTTTCTCTCCCGAAAACCCACGCGTCCTCTTTTTTTCTTGCCCCAAAAGTGCCTGCGGGCACACTTCCCTGCTGATTGTTGTGCAAGGTTATGCTATGCTGAGTTTGTTTCATAGGCTTGGCATGCGATCGTTTGTCTGTATATTGGGCAAGTCACATACCGAAGGGCGTTCTGACAAAGCGGTAAAAGTCGCTTTTTCGGTCTTCCCGACTTAATATGTCGAAACAGATGCCGATCTGTCTCCGAGAACGATGACGTAAGCCGACATATCGCAGGGCATTGTCACGGAGATCGCGGAGTCTTTGATCTTTACGCTCACCGTTTTTCCCAAGCGCAGAGAAAGCGCTTTATAGGTGGCGATGCTTGAAAAATCAGAGCAATGAGTTGCTTCGCTTGCCATGCCTCTCTGCGGCATGATCGCAACGACCGAGCCACCCTCGTACCTATAACCGTTTTCGGTATCAAGCGCGGAATTTCCGGTAGAGTTGCTGATAACCACACTCTCTCCGCCCGTAAAGACAATACCGCTATAAGAAGATCTCGTATTGGAATCGAGTCCGTCGCCGGAGCAGTAAACGTATATTCTCCCGCCGCTGATCTCAATGCCCGTTCCGGCGGTTGCCGTACTGTTAAAGCCGTCATCGGAGGCGTATACAAAAACCGCGCCGTCCGATACAAGGATCTGAAGTCCCTCAAGCCCCTCATAGCTGTTTTCTACCGTGACAGTTCCGCCCGATATCGTTAAAACTCCGTCGGCATGAACACCGTCGTCATTGCTGTAAAGCGTGACAGTTCCGCCGTTTACGGTCACGTTACCGGTAGGAGAAGAGCCGTTTTCCAAGGTGCTGTCCTTGTTGGCGTGGATGGCATCGTCATATGCCTTGATGTTGACCACACCCGCATTGACCGTGATCTCGTTTCCCGCCTTGATCCCCTTGGTTGAGTAATCACCCTTATCGGTATTTCCCGTATCCGTGCCGCCCATCATGCCGCCCATCATGCCGCCCATCATGCCGCCAACGGAGGAGGCTGTCGAATAATTTGTCCAGCTGAGAGACAGTGCGCCGCCGCTGTAAGTCACCGCAACTGTATCATAATTGCTGTTCAAGGTCTTGTAGGGTGAGCATGCATAGTAATCTTCATCCTGTCCCTGCTTCTGAGAGCTTTGGTACATATATACGGCAAGCTTTGCATACTCGGTTTTTTTATCAAAGCTATAGTAATAATAGGTCGTGCTGCCGCCCCAGCCCCCACCGCCTTGCGAGGCGACCGTTTTGTATGAGGCGCTATCGACGTTTATCCATTCGTAATCATCCTCGCTATTGAAATACTTAACGGAATATTGATAGGTCTTACTCGTGGTTTTCAGATAATAGGTGTTATCCGAGGTTGCCGTTACCTCCTCCGAGGCAGACGAATATTGATCGGTGTAAATGTTCAGCACGGTCGTTTCATCGTCAATGATCACGTTGTACGCCGCGTCGATCCCGTCACACGCCGCACCGATCGTATGCGTGCCGCCCGCGATCGTGACGGTGCCTCTCTGCTTGCCCTTCTCGGAAACGTCGGTGTTTTTCGTCTTGATCCCATCCCCCCGCGTAGCGATCAATTCTGTCGTGCAGTTCTTGAGTGAAACGCTATCGTTCCCCTTGAGCGCATTATCAACGCACAGTATTTTCAAATTCAGATTCTTTACCTGAAGGTCGTCCTTGGAATGAATACCGTTGTTGTTTTCCGAAACGAGAACGAGGCTTCCTTTTCCGGCGATCTCAAGATCCACCGCGGAATGAACAGCCCCCGAATACAGCGTTTCATCACTTTCGTCAATGGCATCGCGTATATCGTAAATATAATTTTCATACCCGCTTTTCGCGGTCAAAGAGACTTCGTTGCCGCCTAAAACCGTTATCGGATTCACGCTATCGCTAACCAAAGCAAAGCCGTGCATTTCAAGATCGAATTTATACTCGTCTGCTACGTCGATCACGATATTCCCCTTGAACTGACCGCTGACAGAATACACGCTGTCCTCAGCGATCCCCGAAAAGGTGATCGTCCCGTCGTCAATCGCGTAGCAGCCCTCCGTACCCGAAACGCAGGATATCGTAACGTCCTGTACATCTGCCTCAAAATACCCCGCGTAAAGCTCATCCCTTGAGAAGGTCAACGAGGATTGAAGAATGCTGTCCGGCATTTTGAAAGCTCCATCGGTCTTTACGCCCGATGAACCGCCATTCGCCGCAAAAACGATAATAATCACGATGACGAGCGCAACAGCAATTCCTCCAAAGATGAAAATCTGCTTTTTGTTTTTTTCAAAAAAAGATTGCTGTTTCTTTTTACCGTTATACTTGCCTTTGTTGGTGCTTTTGGTATTGTATCTGTTTTTATTCCCGTTGCTCGTGTTGTTCTTTTTCTTCTTTTTGTTGCTCATAATCTTTTATCCCGATCAAAGCTCTCTGTTCACAGTCTCCTGCTTGGAAACCATAATTTCAAGATTTCCGTTTCTGACTCTGAGCCGATCGATAAATTCCTTCTCCTTCAGTTTATCCCGAAGAGTCACGTCATATGTGAGTGAGAACATACTTCCCATATTCTTTGTCTTTACTTTTACAAGCTCGTATTCGGAGGTGTAGGTATCAAAAATATCGTCGAAAACGGCCGTGTAGTCAAGATCCTCCGGAATCGTGATCTTTACCGTTTTGTGGATCGCCTCCGCTTTCTTTGAGCCGAAGCCGAGCTGATTGTAAACGATGAAGAGAACGCACATAATGACGGTAAAGAGCGCGGCGTAAGCAAGATAGCCCATGCCCGCGATCAGTCCCGCGCCCATCGCGAGGAAGATGGTAACGATCTCCTTTGCGGAGCCGGGTGCCGAACGGAAACGAACAAGGCTGAACGCCCCCGCCACGGCAACGCCCGCGCCGATATTACCGTTCACCATCATAATGACCACACAAACCACTGCGGGAAGCAGAGCCAACGTGAGCACAAAGCTCTTTGAATATTTCGACTTGAACATAAACGCAAGCGCCATAGCAAGTCCCAATATAATAGAAACTCCAAGGCAAAGCAAAAAATCTCCTACGCTGATAACGGATGTCAGCTCCGTATCAAAAATTCCGTTGAAAATCGAATTAGGCATGAATCAATATCTCCTTTGAATGGTAATGGTTTAATGTATTTGTT
>CAZYFC010000009.1:872-20767 GCA_964646715.1 uncultured Lachnospiraceae bacterium | reverse complement strand
AAAAACAAGTGCGTAATTCCTTTATCGTCAACGACGAATCGGGAATCGTGATCGGGCAGAAGGTCATTCCCGTTGACCGCGCGGGGCTTTACGTTCCGGGTGGCACGGCGGCTTATCCCTCGACTGTTTTGATGGACTCGATCCCCGCGAAAATAGCAGGGGTAAGAGAGGTCGTCATGGTCACGCCGCCGAACGCCGAGGGAAAGGTCGATCCCGTCATTCTTGCCGCCGCACGCACGGCAGGCATCGACAAGATCTATAAAGTCGGCGGCGCTCAGGCAATTGCCGCCCTCGCCTACGGCACGAAGACTGTTCCGAAGGTCGATAAGATCGTCGGCCCGGGCAACGCCTTCGTCGCAGAAGCGAAAAAGCAGGTCTTTGGCAGTGTGTCGATCGACATGATCGCAGGCCCGAGCGAGATCCTCATCGTGGCAGACGGCAAAACCGATCCCGTACACGCTGCCGCCGACCTTCTCTCGCAGGCAGAGCATGACAGGCTTGCCTCCGCCGTTCTCGTCACCGATTCTTATGACCTCGCCCTTGCCGTCAGCGAGGAGCTTGAAAAGCAGATCCCTCTTCTTGAGCGTGCCGAGATCGCGCGTGCCTCTATCGACGCAAACGGCAAGATCATTGTGGCAGACTCGCTTGAGGTCGCTATCGAGATCGCCAACGAGCTTGCCCCCGAGCATCTTGAGCTGCTGCTCGATAATCCCTTTGATTACCTCGATGCGATCCGCCACGCAGGCTCGATCTTTATGGGACGCTACTGCCCCGAAGCCTTGGGCGATTACTTTGCAGGCCCTAACCATACCCTCCCGACAGGCGGCTCGGCTAAATTTTCCAGCCCCCTTTCGGTTGACGACTTCGTCAAGAAAACACAGTATACCTACTATACCGAGAAGGCACTTGCACGCGTTGCCGATGATGTCGCCTTCTTTGCCGCCAAGGAAGGCCTCACCGCCCACGCAAAAAGCGCTTTGGTGCGAAAGAAGTAAAGTGGCCTTCTTATCCCCTCATCCGTCTGAACGGGCTTCATTCACCGTACGATCAGCGTCCATACCTTGATTATTAAACGTCTTTGAAAGGTTCAAAAAGCCTTTTTGAAAAAGGTTTCCAAGAAAAAATGAGTCGATATTTCAGTAAAAAATACGCCTCGCTGACTCCCTACGAACCGGGGGAACAGCCGCGAGAGCGCCGTTACATCAAATTGAACACCAACGAATCGCCTTTTCCGCCCTCGCCCAAGGCGGTAAAGGCAGCAGAAGAGGCAGCAAAGAGCCTGCATCTATATTCCGATCCCACGGCGAAGAAGCTGCACAAAATGATCGCTGCAGCCTACGGCGTCGGGGAAGAATGCGTGCTTGCCACCAACGGCTCGGATGAAATACTGAACTTTTGCTTCATGGCGTTTTGCGATAAAACGCAGACGGCGTGCTTTCCCGATATCACCTACGGCTTTTATGCGGTATTTGCCGAATTAAACGGCGTGCCTTATGAAAAGATCCCCTTAAAAGAGGATCTGACGGTAGATATTTCTGACTATGCGGGCAAAGGAAGCACGATCTTTATTGCCAATCCCAACGCGCCGACCGGCATTTATCTTTCGCCTGACAAAATTGAAGCGCTTGTGGCGTCAAATCGCGACAGCGTGGTGGTGATCGATGAGGCGTATATTGATTTTGGGGGCGTAAGTGCGGCAAAGCTGACAGAAAAATACAACAATCTGATCGTCACGGGCACCTTTTCAAAATCGCGCTCGATGGCCGGCGCAAGACTTGGCTTCGGTATTGCCTGTCCCGAGCTGATCGAAGACCTGAACAGGGTTAAGTATTCCACGAATCCCTATAACGTCAACGCCATGACGATGGCGGCGGGCATTGCCACTCTGGAGGATGCGGCGTATACCGCCTCAAACTGTGCCGTCATTGTGGAAAACCGTCATTTTTTAACGAAAGAACTTTCCAAAAGAGGCTTCACTCTCACCGACTCGAAGGCAAACTTCGTCTTTGCCTCGCATCAGGCATTCGGCGGCGAAGCACTCTACCTTGCCTTAAAGGAAAAGGGCATTCTGGTGCGCCACTTCAAAAAGGCGCGTATCGACAACTATCTGCGTATCACGGTAGGTGCAAAGGAAGAGTGTCTGGCTCTTCTTGCCGCCCTTGACGCGATCATCAAGTGAAATTGAGGTAAGAGCATGAGAACTGCAACGATCATAAGAAAAACGAATGAGACGGATATTTCGCTCACGCTGACGCTTGAAAAGGGTGAGCGGCAGATCGACACGGGCTGTGGCTTTCTCGACCACATGCTTGATCTTTTCGCCAAGCACGGCGGCTTCGGACTCGCACTCACCTGCAAGGGAGACACCAACGTTGATTACCACCATACGGTGGAGGACGTCGGCATTGCGCTTGGGGAGGCGTTTGCCAAGGCACTTGGCGATAAAAAAGGCATTGTGCGCTACGGCTTTTTCACACTTCCGATGGATGAAGCGCTGATCCTGACCGCAATTGACCTTTCGGGCAGGGCACACCTATCCTATTCCTTAACGATCCCCGCGAAGCGCCTCGGCAATTTTGAGACCGAGCTTGTCAAGGAATTTTTCTTAGGCTTCGTGCGCGCGGCGGCATGCACCCTGCACATCGTACAGATGGCGGGCAAAAACTCGCACCACATCATTGAAGGCGCGTTTAAGTCCTTCGGACGTTCGATGAAGGCGGCGTGCGCGATCGACAGAGACGATCCCGACGCCATTCCCTCCACGAAAGGAGTGCTTTGATGACAGCAATCGTTGATTACGGCGTGGGCAATCTCTTTTCGCTGGCCTCCTCCTTTGCGGCGATAGGCGTAGAGGTGACGGTGACAAAAAGCGCCGACGATCTGCGTTCCTCCGATCGCATCGTTCTGCCCGGTGTCGGCGCGTTTGGTGACGCGGCGGCAAAATTAAGGGCTTCGGGACTTTCCGAGGTGCTGACCGAGGAAGCAAAAAAAGGCAAGCCGATCCTCGGCATCTGCCTCGGCATGCAGCTTTTGTTTGAAAAGAGCTATGAATACGGCGAGCATGAAGGGCTGGGACTCATTCCGGGCGAGATCCGTCCGATCAAAGACGTGATCCCCCCCTCGTTCAAGATCCCCCATATCGGCTGGAATGCCCTTACTTTTACCGAAAACGCCACCAAGCTGTTTCAATACATTCAAAACGGCGACTGCGTTTATTTCGTGCATTCCTTTTATGCATGCGGCTGTGACGCCTACACCGTGGCAAACACCGACTACGGGGCACCGTTGACCGCCGCTGTTGCGAAGGGCAAGGTCTTTGGCTGTCAGTTTCATCCCGAAAAAAGCGGCTCGGTCGGACTTGCCATTCTGAAAGCCTTCTGCGAGGAGGTGGCGGCATGCTGATCTTTCCCGCAATTGACCTGTTTGAAAAAAAGGCGGTGCGCCTTTATAAGGGCGATTACGGCAGGATGACGGTTTACAGCCACGATCCGCTTGCCGTTGCACGCGATTTTGAAGCGTGCGGCGCAACCTGTCTGCATCTCGTCGATCTGGAAGGTGCAAGAAGCGGTGGCACGCCGAATCTTGACGTGATCTCATCGATCACGAAAAATACCTCGCTTTTCACTGAGGTGGGAGGCGGCATTCGCTCCATGGAGACAGTCAAGACTTATCTCGACGCAGGTGTTGACCGCGTGATCCTTGGCACGGCAGCGGTGCAAAACCGTGATTTTTTAAGACAGGTGCTTAAGGAATTTGGCGATAGGATCGCCGTCGGCGTCGACCTGAAGGACGAAAAAATTGCCATCAAGGGCTGGACTGAAACGTCAGCTCTTGACACCTATGCCTTTCTTGAAGACCTACAGGCCATGGGGCTTTCCACCGTGATCTGCACCGATATTGCCAAGGACGGTGCGATGCAGGGTGCAAGCCACGCGCTCTACGACAGTCTTGCGGCGCGCTTTTCCTTCCGCCTTGTGGCATCGGGCGGTGTCTCGTCGATCGAGGACGTAAAGAGACTCGCAGAGCGCGGCATCTACGGTGCGATCATCGGCAAGGCATATTACACGGGGGCAATTGACCTTCGTAAAGCGATCGAGGTGGCAACGTGATTACAAAACGCATTATTCCCTGCCTTGACGTGAAAGACGGCAGAGTCGTCAAGGGCGTTAACTTCAAAGGTCTTGCCGACGTTTCTTCTCCTGTCGAGCTGGCAAAGTATTACAGCCAAAGCGGTGCAGACGAGCTTGTCTTTTACGATATTACCGCCTCAAGCGAGGGCAGGGCACTCTTTACCGATATTCTCACCGAGGTTGCAAGGCAGATCTTTATTCCGCTGACGGTGGGCGGCGGCATCAATTCACTTGACGATTTCGAACGCGTGTTGCAGTGCGGCGCGGATAAGGTCAGCGTCAATTCGGGCGCGATCCGCGATCCGTCTCTCATAGGAGAGGCTGCCAAACGCTACGGCGATCAGTGCGTGGTGCTGTCAGTTGACGCAAAGCGCGTGGACGGACGCTTCACCGTCTTTTCCAAGGGGGGCAGGATCAATACCGGCATGGACGCCATTGAATGGATCAAACGGGGTGTCGCGTCCGGTGCGGGCGAGGTGGTAGTCAACTCCATCGATACCGACGGCGTGAAGGGCGGCTTTGATCTTGAAATGCTTCGCGCAGTGGACGAAGCAGTATCCGTACCCGTTATCGCATCGGGCGGTGCGGGCAGCATTGACCATTTCGTTGAGCTGTTCAAAGCCCTTCCTACGGTAGACGCGGGGCTTGCCGCCTCTATCTTCCATTTTGGCGAGGTCTCTATCGCCGCCTTAAAGCAAAAGCTGCGCGATAACGGCGTGCTTGTGAGAGTCTGAGAAAGGAAACAATCATGGTCAATATCAACGAACTGAAATTTGATGAACAGGGCTTGATCCCCGCCGTGGTGATCGATGCCAATACGAAGCGTCTTTTAACGCTTGCTTACATGAACAAGGAAAGCCTTACCATTACGATGGAAAAGGGGCTGACCTGCTTTTACAGCCGCTCCCGCAAGGCACTCTGGCTGAAGGGGGAGACGAGCGGCAACTATCAGAAGGTCGTTTCGATCACAGCCGACTGCGACAAAGACGCGCTTGAGATCCTTGTTGAGCCGGAAGGCCCCGCATGCCATCTCGGCACGACCTCCTGCTTTGAGTATCCTGTGTTTCATAGCGAAACGCTTCATCCTTTCTCACTTGAGAGCTTGATGGAGCTTCTGACAGACAGAAAAAAGGAGAAAAAGGAAGGCTCATACACCACCTATCTCTTTGAAAAGGGTATTGATAAGATCCTCAAAAAGATAGGTGAGGAATCTACCGAGGTCATCATCGGCGGAAAAGCGGGGGATAAAAGGGAGACTGTTTACGAGATCGCAGACCTCTGCTACCACGTTATGGTGCTGATGGTGGAGATGGGCATCTCGCTTGACGACGTAAGAAGCGAGCTTGCAAGCCGTCACGTGATCGATAAAAAGGTCAAGCAGGAGAAAATGACGTGATCAAAGCCGATTTTCACGTTCACACGACCTTCTGCGACGGCACGAGCAGTCCCGAGGAGTACGTAGAGGAGGCACTGAAGCGCGGCATGACCTCGCTTGGCTTCTCAGTTCACGCCTATACACCCTTTGACGAAAGCTTCTGCATTCAAAAAAATGCCATGAAGGACTATATCACTGCCATCCGCCGCCTGAAGGATGCTTATCGGGGCAAGCTGCGCATTTTATGCGGCGCGGAGGTGGACGGCTACGGCAAACGCCCTGACGAAGCGCTTGACTATATCATCGGCTCACTTCATTACGTCAGGAAAAACGGCAGATATTATCCAGTTGACGAGTCGCTTGAAGCGCTAAATAACGCCATCAATGAGGCGTGGGAGGGAGATGCTCTCGCCTTCGCAGAAGACTATTACCGTGAAGTGACGCGGATAGAGGCGCTTTCTCCCGACATCATCGGGCATATTGATCTTCTCACTAAATTCAACGAGCAGAAGACCCTTTTTGATGAGACCGACAAGCGCTATCTTGCCGCCGCCAAAGGGGCAATAGACGCGCTTCTGCCGCTTGGTGTCCCGTTTGAAGTCAACACGGGCGCGATCTTCCGCGGCTACCGTCAAACACCTTATCCCGCAGAGGAGCTTCTCGCCTATATCCTGTCAAAGGGCGGCAAGGTCCTCCTGTCAAGTGACGCACATCATGCGTCAGGCCTTATGTATTGCTTTGACGAATGGGAAGAAAAGCTGAAAAAAGCGGATGCTTCAGCCTTCGAAACGATTTAAGGACGATCTTGCCCTCAAGATACAAAATCAAGGAACATCAACGAATAGGAGCCTCTATGTTACCCACGACTGCCGCCGCTTTGCTGATCCTGCTGCTCAATTACAGAAAAGTCGCCTTTTGCATCAGCTTATTCCTGCAAACGCTGTATCTCGCCTATCTCGTCTGCGCCATTCTTGTGCCGTTCGGCTATTTTCCGATCAATCTTGCGCTGCTCATCCTCTCGTTTATCTATCTTATTTACTTTCTCACTACCGAAAATCGCCGGAAGAGGGACGATAAAAAGCAAAAAAAGAGAGTCAAACGCGTTTTTTCCCGACTTAAGCTCGCCGTTCACGGCGTGTCACTGTTGATCTCGATCTACGGCATCGTGGTCGCCGCCGGGGAAGCAACACGCCTACCGATCCTCTTTCTGATCTTCACGATCGTTCTGTGGGTGATCCGCCTATGGCTTGATATTAAAATTTCACGCATTGAAGAACGCTATGAGAAAGCACTCGAGAGCGTGAAAAATACCGCCTCAAAAACGGCAGAGGGCGTGAAAAGCCTCGCCGCGAGAGCAGTGAACAGCACAAAAAGAAATAAGAAAGAAAGAGATGAAAAAACCGTGGTGACTGTTTAACAGTCTCCACGGTTTTTGTATAGACGGACAATCAAAACAAATTGGAAACAAAGCTCGCCACCTGCATGGCCTCAATAACGCGCAGCTCGGCGTAAATCGCCTCCTGATTTGCCTGAATCTCAGCAAATGCCTGCTTCATGAAACGGTTCTGGATCTTCTGCATCTTCACCATATCGCTGAGAACGTTTTCAAGCTCCCAATGATGATTCTGCTGTTCATAGAGATTCATCGCCTCCTTGAGAGAGTCTGCACGGTTGTCCTTGACTGCAAGGAGCATATAGGAAGCGGCGGTCGCATCCCAATAGGTCGTGGGAAGCACGGAAAGCTCGTTTTGGTATTTGCTCTTGATCTGGTCTATTTCCTGTCCGATACGAACACACTCTGCATCCACAGAACGAATACCTTCTTCGGCAAGGCCAATGTTGGCGTAATACGTATCCATCTGCTCCTTATGGCGCTTGCTGACCTTGCTTGCGCGCACAAAGAGTAGCACGCTCGGCGTCAATCCTACTAAACCGCCAAAAAAAGCACCCACACCCTCAGGATCCCCGTCGATCATTAAAACAAAGCCAGCGATGACGAACATCATGGCAAATGCACCGAGTATCGTGCCCCAAACTCTTCTGACACCGGGGTGTGCTTCAGCAGGATGTGCAGCCTTTGCTTCTTTGAGAGCCGCTCGCGCGTTTGCTCTCAGTCTGTCCATTTCTTTTTCCTGCTTATCGATCAAAAGCAGCACCGACGTGGCATTCAAAAGGTCATTGTATAACGGTTGATTCATAAAACGTCTCCTTATGACAGAACAAAAGTGATTGTACCTATACTATACCATGCTTTTCCTCTTTTTTTTAACAAAATTTTTCGTTGTGAGCCCCAATGTTCACAAAAAAACCGTCCCAACAAGGGACGGTTTTTTATTCGAATGCATATGGAATCTTACTTCTTCGAGTTATCGAGGTAGATCACGATGCGGCGGTTGTTTTCCACGCCGATCGAGTTGGTCATAACACCCGAAATACCCTGCACCTCAGAGTGAATGATGCGGCGCTCGTAAGCGCACATCGGCTCAAGCGTAACGCTTCTCTTATACTTCAGCACTCTTGCGGCAGTTCTTCTGGCAAGGTTGCGCAGCGTCTGCTCGCGCTTAGCGCGGTATCCCTCGATGTCAACGAGGATCCTTGTGTAAGCTCTGTCATCATCCTCGTCAGCCTTTTTGTTAGCGGCGAGATTGACAAGATACTGAAGCTGATCAAGCGTCTCACCGTGATGGCCGATCAGCATACCTGCGTCTTCGCCCGAGATCACGATGACTTTATTGCCCTCGTCGTTTTCAGAAACCGATAATTCTGCTTCAATGCCCATATCGTCGATCAGCGTTTTCACAAACTGACAGCCGATATCGATAGGGAGAAGCTCATAGATCACTCTCACCTTTGCAGGCTGTTCTCCAAAGCCGAGAAAGCCCTTTTTGGCTTCGGCAAGGACCTCGTAGGTGACCTTATCGACCGAGACGCCCAGCTCGCGAGCGCCGCGTTCGACGGCGATCTCCACAGTCTTGCCGCTTGCTACGTATTCTTTTCTCATGAATATAGTGCCTTTCTGTTAGTCGAATCAATCGTCGTCCGCGTCGATGTTATGAAGCGAACGGTAGGTTTTGCCTGATGGCAACGTTCTCGTGCCTGATTTTGGCGCCTTGCCCTTAAGCGCACGTTCTGCGTTTTTGTAATCCTCATCGGTAAAGGTCGGCATCGGGAAGATCTTCTTCAGGATCCACTGCTGAAGAACGCCGAGGATCGACTGGAAGATCCAATAGATACCGAGAAGAGCCACGAAGTTGAACGCCATGAAGAGCGTCATAAGAGGCATGGAGATATCCATGACCCAATTCGAGCAGCCCTGATTGGGCTGTACATCAGGCTGATAGCTCAGACGGCGGTTCAGCTTCATAGAAGCGAACTGCGAGAGGAAGACGAGAATGGGGATCAGAACGAGCCAGGACTTGAAGCTGGGGATCTCACCGAGATTGAGCGAGCCGAGCATAAAGTTGGGGATATGCTTGCCGGCAAGCTCGGGAACGGCTTTTATGATGCTGTCACAATACTCGGAATTATTGAGGATCGAAACGAGCTGAAGCTGGTCGCCGGTATAGACGCCATCCGAAACCTTACTTGCAAAGGCTTCAAACAATTCACCCGGATCCGAAAGACTGCCGATATGCGTCTGGATAGCCGTGATAGCATCCGTGCTGATCTTCGTGATATAGAGAAGGGGCTGATAGATCGCGCGATAAATAACGTAGATAAAGGGAAGCTGGATCAGCATAGGAAGACAGCCGCTGAACATATTGTAATTGTTCTCGCGGTACATCTCCTGAATTTCCAGATTAAGCTGATTCTGCGCGTCGCGATCGTTTTCTCTGCCTTTATACTTCTTGCGGATCGCCATTTCCTTAGGGCGCAGGGAGGCTTGCTTCTGCATGTTCTTCTGCTGCTTGATACTGAAGGGAAGCATTAAGAGCTTCACGATCAGCGCAAAGAGCAGGATAGCCATGAGATAGCTGCCGAGAAAGCTTTCGAACCATGCAAGCATAGATCCTATAGCTTTGTAGATAAAATTCATGTACTTATACCGTCTGTCCTTTTTATTCGATCAAAGCAGAAAAACGGCCGTTCGGCAACTATGCCCCATTGAGCGGGCATACGGTCCTGAAACGCTGCTTTTATCGCGAAGGAAGGACAGCTGTGTCTCTTTGAAAGAGAACCTTTCCTTTTCTTGTTTTTTGGTTTTTTCGATCAGATAAAACCTATGATGCTGTTGAGGAAGATCGATCGGAAGCGTATCAGCCGTCGCAAGAGCTGTTTTGCTTATTCCCCCGAATTTTGCGCGTCCGGGGCTCTTTGATCTTTTAAGATCTCTTCCCCTTTGCAAATCGAGGCTTCCTCTTCCGTTTGGGCGTTTTTTGGTTTTTGAGAGCCTTTTTGCGCCCGTTTGGCTCTTCGTTTTTCAAGAAACTTACGTCTTAGCTTGTTGATCGGCACGGGATCGTTACCCCCTTTTGAAAAGGGATTACAGCGAATAATACGCCATAACGCCATGAAAAAGCCGACAAGCACGCCCCACTCCATGACCGCGTCGATCGCGTATTGGGAGCAAGAGGGAGTAAAACGGCAGCAAGGTGCTTTGTGCGGCGAAATGAACCTTTGGTAAAACCTGATCGGTAAAACAAAAAGCTTTCTCAGCATATCAACCCTGCCGTTTCATTGAAAAAGGAAAACGGTGTTGCCTCACGCCTTTATAAACAGCATGACCGCTTTCCGGGATTATTATCCCATCTTTTACTGCGTTTGACTTGTTTGAGCAATAAGACCGAGCTTGTGAGCGGCGAAGGTAAGGTCCTTCAGGATATCCTGTGTTTTCGCCCCTTCAATAGCCTCTCTTGCCGAAATCACGATGAGCTTGCCCGTAACGAGCTCGTAGCGTCCTGTAAGGGTGCGCCACGCCTCGCGGATCACGCGCTTGGCTCTGTTTCTTTCAACCGCGCCGCCCAGCTTTTTCGTGGCCGAGATGCCCACGCGGTTGATCTGCTTCTTTTGCGGATGGCTCTTTTGCAAAAAACGGGCATGCCTGTCCTCCAAGACGAAAAGCACCACTCTTTTGCAAACGATCTTTTTTCCCTTTTGATATGTTTTCACGAAAAGATGATTTTCGTTGAGTATACCGTATTTCAAAAGAAAACCCTCCGGTCAAGCAAGCATCGGGATAAAGCTATGACTTTCATAACGAAAAGAAAACCCCCGAAGAAGGGAAAAGTCCTATCTCGCGGCGGTTTTGTTGACATTAATAAGAGAGTCTAGCTCTTCCTTTTTGTCTTCTTCTCTTGAGAACCTTGCGGCCGTTAGCCGTGCTCATTCTCTTTCTGAAGCCGTGTTCCTTCTTTCTCTGACGAACCTTAGGCTGGTAAGTTCTAAGCATTTTTACACCTTCTTTCAAATGATCGCGCCGGGATTTCGGCGCTTCGGACATAGGCGACGGTCGGTCAAAACGACTGCATTTCGCCTAAGCATTCTGCGACAGTTCTTATTATAACCGCAAAGAAGCGGATTTGTCAAGAGTTTTTTTCTCTTTTTTAAAACAATTGCTCCAAAAAAAGTAAACTTAGTGCAAACGAATTGTAAAAAAACGTTCATAAATGTCAATATAGCGCTATTTTTTAAAAGCGATTCTTGCTTTTTTTTGATTAATATTATATAATATAGATAATTATATAGTATTATGGCGTAGGTTGCGTAAAAAAGCAGGTCACGCGCTATTCGTTCAAAAGGAAGAGGCACGTCCGTCCTTTTGGGAAAGGATCAACATGCAGGAAAATCAGGAATATCGGGATCTTTGGGAAACGATCCTTGCAGGACTTCGTGAAAAATACAAAAGCAATATCACGGTCGATCTCTGGTTCAAGGAAGCCTCGCTTGAGTCGATCAGCGACGACGTTGCCGTTCTGACTCACACGAGCCCCTTCAAGAAATCCATGATCGAAACGAGACATATATCCACCTTGAATCAGGTCTTTGAAGAGATCCTCGGCTTTCCCGTCAAGATCGTGGTCAAGCTCGTTGGCGAAGAAGCCAAGCGGCTTGAAGAGGAAGAAAAGCAGGAAAAGCCGACAAAGCCCGAGCCGATCAAGGAGGGCGGCTATTCGCAGTTCAACAGTGAATACACCTTTGATAACTTCGTGGTCGGCGGCTCGAACAAGTTCGCACACGCTGCCTGTACCGCCGTTGCCGCCAATCCGGCAAGGGAATATAATCCTCTCTTCATCTACGGCGCATCGGGACTCGGTAAGACGCATCTGCTCAACGCCATCATGAACGAGATACGCCGCAGGGAGCCCAACGTCGTGATCATCTACGTCAAGGGTGACGAATTTACCAATCAGATGATTGAATCGATCGCCACCGGCTCTCAGGAAAAATTCCGTGCCAAATACAGAAAAGCCGATGTACTTCTTATTGACGATATTCAGTTCATCGCGGGCAAAAACTCCACGCAGGAAGAATTTTTCCATACCTTTAACGCACTTTACGAGGACAGAAAGCAGATCATCATGACCTCCGACCGTCCTCCGCGCGACATCAAAACGCTTGAGGATCGCCTTAAAACGCGCTTTGAATGGGGACTCACGGTCGATATTCAGCCGCCTGACTTCGAGCTTCGCATTGCCATCATGCGTAACAAGGCGAAGATGATGAATATGGTCCTGCCCGACGAGGTATTAAACCTCATCGCCGAAAATCTGAAAAGCAATATCCGCCAGCTTGAAGGGGCGATCAAGCGCATCTGTGCAAGAGCCTATCTGAACGGCGAGCAGGTGACGATGGAGCTTGCCAAGGAATGCATCTCGGCGCTGATCGTAACGAACGATCCGCCTGAGGTAACCGCAAAAAAAATCGTGGAGACAGTCTCGAAGAAATACGGCATCGCCGTTGACGAGATCTACGGTAAAAAGCGCAACAAACCGATCTCCAACGCAAGAAACATCAGTATCTACATCATCCGCAAGATCACCTCACTTTCACTCATTTCGATCGGTAAGCTCTTCGACCGTGACCACACCACCGTGATGTCGGCGGTCAAATCGGTTGAAGGCGAGATCAAGACGAATCCCTTGATCGAGATCGAGATCAACGAAATGATCAAGGAGATCACAGAATAATGCTTCTGTCACTGTACAACGGCCATCTTCTCAAGGAAGAAGAGATCATTGGCATTTTTGATCTCGACTCGGCAACCGAGATGCCCACTTCGCGCCGATTTCTGCGTGAAGCGGAAGCAAAGGGGCAAATGCGTGTGGCAGCCAAAAGCATCCCGCGCTCCTTCGTAATATCAGAAAACGCCGTGTATCTCTCACACATAAGCCCATCCTCTCTCATCAAGAGTCTCTGCGAAACAGTCTGAGGAGCATAAACGGGGAAGAGGCTGTCATGAAGGACCGCACGGGCTTTTCCAAAGAAGCACGCCGTGCTTTGATTTTTTCCACAGGCTGTGGAATACCCCATATGTGGATAACCTGTGGAAAACCCGTCCCGTGCGCATCCAAAATCAGCTTATCAAACCGTTCCACATTCAATCCCAAGGAAAAAACACCCCTTTCGCATAACCGCCGATCCTTCTGAAATCCCGATGAACAGAGGGCAAAAGCGATTTTTACACAAAATACACATACACTACTGCGACTACTACTGAATTTTTCTTTTTTATTAATTTTATTTTATTTTGCAAGCAGAGTGCCGCACGCACTCCCACCAAACTTTTCATCCGAAAGGACTTACGATCATGAGAATTACCTTTGAAAAAGAACTGCTTGAAAACGCCGTCAACGATTCGCTCTGCGCCGTTTCCGACAAGAATACCTACCCCACGCTTGAATGCATCCGCTTTAGCTGTGCCAACGGCGACGAGACCTGCCGTCTCACGACTTACGACCTCAACAAGGGCTTCATGACAGATCTGCCCTGCCGCGTTGAGATCGGCGGCAATTATCTCATCAACGCCCAGAAGCTCAACCGCATTATCAAATTTTTGCCCGACCGTACGGTCACGATCGACGTTAATGAGAAAAATATCGTCAAGGTATCCAGCGGCAGATCAAAATTCGAGCTGCACGCTCTCGACGGCGAGACCTTCCCGAATACGCCTGCTCTTGACGGTGAGCGCGGCTTTACCGTGTCTGCTTTTCTTCTCAAGGAAATGATCGGACAGATCTATTTCGCCATTGCCGTAACCGATCAGCGCCCTATGCTCTGCGGCGCCTATTTCACAGTCACTGACGATAAATTGAAGCTCGTCTCCTGCGACGGCAACAGGCTTGCCGTGCGCGAGGCTGCCTGCAATATCGGCAACTGCAATAAGGACGCGTCCGGTCTCAATCTCTCCTTCATCGTTCCCGGCAAGACGCTTTCTCAGCTTATGCGCCTTATGGATGACGGCGAAGAGGAGATAACCGTTCTTCTTGCAAGAAAGCACGTGATCTTCCGTCTTTCGGATAAGGTCTTCTTCTCACGTCTGATCGACGGCGATTACATCGACTATAACCGCGTGATCCCCAAGGAGAGCAAGATCTTCGTCACAGTTGACCGACTCGCCTATATCGCCTCGCTTGAAAGAGCCTCGCTTGTTACAGAGGATAAGAGCCTCGGTCAGGTAAAGAGTCATGTTAAATTCGAGTTTGAGGGTGAGGTCCTGAAGGTCTCCTCCGAATCGCTTTCGGGTAGCGTATACGATGAAGTGGCGATCGAAAAAGAGGGAAGTGATCTTACTATCGGCTTCAACTGCCGTTATTTCCTCGACGCCTTGAAATCCGCTGACAGCGAAAGGATCAGGATCGCCCTGACCTCTCCCTTGATGAGTGTCGTGATCACCTCGGCAGACGAGCCGGGTGAGGAAAACGGAAAGACCGATTATCTCTATATGGTCTGCCCGGTCAGAATGAACTGAAAAAAAGGGTGAAAAATGCCCCTTTCAGCCAAAGGGCTTTGCCTCGAAGGGCAGGATAAAACCACGCGCAAAAGATAGAGCTTAACGAAATGATATGTAAAAAAGCCAGGTATTTTCAGTTCCGCAATATTGTTTCCTCCGAAATTGAATTTGACGAGGGAATCAATATTATCAGCGGTGACAACGCGGTAGGCAAGACCTCCGCCATTGAGGGCATCTACCTCTGTGCACAGGGAAGAAGCCATCGCACCTCTCATGAAAAAGACTATATCCGATTCGGTGAAGAGCTTGCGGCTGTCAGTCTTGTATACGAGGACCGTGACCGTGAGAACGAGATCGGCATTACCTGGTCGGCAAAGGGCAGAAGAAGCTGTATGCGAAACGATATGCCGATCAGGAAAATGAGTGAATTTATCGGTCATTTCCGCGCCGTTCTCTTCACGCCCGAGCATCTTTCGATCGTCAAGGAAGGCCCTGCCATGCGTCGCGGTTTTCTTGACGGCGCGATCTCCCAGCTTGACCGTCTATACGTTTCCTCCTTACAGCGTTACGCTTCGATCCTGCAACAGAGAAACCGCATTCTGCAGGACGCTTTCAAAGAGCCTTCTTTGCTTGATACGCTTGACGTCTGGTCAAAACAGCTTGCCGAAGAAGCAGCGGTGATCTCTCAAAAACGGAGGCGGTACGTTGAAAGGCTCTCGTGCCACGTCGGTGATGTATTCTCGGATATGACCTCCGGTAAGGAGGTGCCGACGCTTATTTACAGCGGTGAAAAAAGCGCTGAGGAATATTATCGGCTTTTAAGTGCGAATCTTGAGCGCGAGATACGCTACGGCGCTACCATGTTTGGCACGCATAAGGATGACGTCACGATCCTTCTGAATGAGAAAGAAGCGAGAAGCTATGCCTCTCAGGGACAGCAGAGGAGCCTGGCACTTGCCTTGAAGCTTGCTGAAGGAGAGCTTTCAAGAGAAGACAGCGGCGAATACCCCGTCTTTCTTTTTGACGACGTCTTCAGTGAGCTTGATAAACAAAGAAAAGACTATCTGATGGCGGGGCTTTCCGGCAAGCAGGTGATCATTACGACCTGTGAAAAAGAGGCCTTTCACCAACATAACCATATGATAATTGCAAACGGCGGAGCGTTTACTGCAGTGCGCCGATGACAGAAAAGGAACGGTATCAAACATGTCGGAAGAAATCAGAAACAACGCATACGACGAAAATCAAATACAAGTGCTGGAAGGCCTTGAGGCGGTCAGAAAACGCCCCGGTATGTATATCGGCTCAACATCGATCCGCGGCTTGCATCACCTTGTCTATGAGATCGTCGACAATTCAATTGACGAGGCTCTGGCAGGCGCATGCAGTGAGATACGCGTCATTCTCAATGCTGACGGAAGATGTACGGTCAAGGATAACGGACGCGGCATACCAAACGCCGTTAACCAAAAAACAGGCGCTCCTACGCCTGAGGTCGTGTTCACGGTGCTTCACGCGGGCGGTAAGTTCGGCGGCGACGGCTACGCCATTTCGGGAGGTCTGCACGGCGTCGGCGCTTCTGTCGTAAACGCCTTGTCAAAATGGCTCGTTTACGAGAACTCGCGCGACGGTGAGACGTATACCGAGCGCTTTGAGCGCGGCGGTATCGCTGAAGGCTTCCATAAGCTGTGTGACACCGAGGAGCACGGTTTGAAGGTCACCTTCATGCCTGACGAGACGGTGTTTGAAGAGGTGTATTTCGACTATCCTACCTTGCTCAATCGCTTGAGAGAGCAGGCATTTCTGAATGCCGGCGTCAAAATCGTCTTCCGTGACGAGCGCGAGAGTGAGGTCAAGGAGGAAACGCTCTTTTACGAGGGCGGTATCAGAAGCTTCGTCACACATCTCAATAACGCCAAGCATTGCGAGCTTGTGCATCCCGACGTGATCTATATCTCGGCTAAGAAGGATACTGCCACGGCAGAGGTGGCGATCCAATATAACGATACCTATAACGAAACGCTCATGACCTTCGCCAACAACATCCATACGCTTGAGGGCGGCACGCATGAGACGGGCTTCAAGAGCGCCATCACCCGCGTTCTCAACGAGTATGCGAGAAAGCATAGCTTTCTCAAGGATCAGGATAAGCCTCTGACGGGGGAGGATGCACGCGAGGGCATCTGCGCCGTCGTGTCGGTCAAGCTCCATGAGCCGCAGTTTGAAGGACAGACGAAAACAAAGCTCGGTAACTCCGAGATCCGTGCCTTCGTTGATTCGATGGTCACTGAAAAGCTCTCGGAATTTATGGAAGAAAACCCCGCGGTCTGCAAGGCGATCCTCACGAAGGCTCTTGCTGCTTCGCGCGCAAGAGAAGCAGCGAGAAAGGCAAGAGAAGCCACAAGAAGAAAGAGTCCGCTTGAGGGCTCGGGTCTTCCCGGAAAGCTCTGGGACTGCCAGGAGAGAAACCCTGAGGTGACTGAGCTTTTCCTGGTTGAGGGTAATTCGGCAGGCGGCTCGGCAAAGGATGGCAGAAACTCCAAGTTCCAGGCCATTCTCCCTTTGCGCGGTAAGGTGCTTAACGTCGAAAAAAGCCGCGCTGACAAGGTTTACTCCAATTCGCAACTGATTCCCATTATTCAGGCGCTCGGATGCGGTATCGGCAACGATTTTGATATCACGAAGCTCCGTTACGGCAAGATCGTTATAATGGCAGACGCAGACGTTGACGGCGCGCATATTCAGATACTTCTCCTCACCTTCTTTTTCCGTCACATGAAGAAGCTGATCGAGGACGGTCACGTCTATCTCGCGCAGCCGCCGCTTTTCAAGGTCTTCAAGGGAAAGCAGGTGCGTTACGCCTTTTCGGAGGATGAAAGAGATTTCTATATCAACGAGCTTGGCGTGAAAAACGTCGAGGCATCACGCTATAAGGGTCTTGGTGAAATGAATCCCGATCAGCTCTGGGAGACTACGATGGATCCCGAAACACGCACGCTCCTTCGCGTGACGATAGAGGATGCGATCGGTGCAGACGAGACCTTCTCGATCCTGATGGGAGAAAAAGTCGAGCCAAGACGCGAATTTATCGAAAAGAATGCAAACTACGTGACCAATCTTGACATATGATCTTTACCACTGTCACGCTGAATCCCTGTCTTGACAGACGGGAATATCTTGATGATCTGATTTTAGGCGGCACAAACCGCCCGTATAGGACAACTGTTACGGCAGGCGGCAAGGGCGTTAATGTGTCAAAGGAGCTTTTGCGACTGATCGATCCCAATAAAGCCTCGATCAGAACATTGACCTTTGCCGGCGGAAAAACGGGTGAGATCTTCAAAGCGCTTCTTGAAAAAGAGCTTGGTGTCAGAGAAGGTGTCAGTGGACTGAACGTCCTGCCATGCGAGCAGGATACGAGAGTCTGCACCAAGCTGATCACGCCCTATGGTGTGACCGAGATCAACGGGGAGGGCAGACTTTTTGAGAACGACCTTACCCTTCTTGCAGAGGCGATCGGGGATATCGCGTCGTGTGACTCTTCACAGGTGGTGTTTTTGTGCGGAAGTTTTCCACAGGGTGTGGATTCAATTGTGGAAAACTCTCTTATCACTATCTTGGAAAGCTGTGGGATACCTGTTATCGTCGATACCTCGGGAGAAGCCCTTGTTGAAAGTCTTGTGGCTTCGCCAAGCCTCATTAAACCTAATGAAAATGAACTTGCCTACCTTCACGGCGGTGAATTTGAAAGCGAAGATCAGCTTGTGGAATTCTGTCGAACGCTGTATGTGGATAACGGCTGTGAGGTGCTTTGCACCCTTGGGGAAAAAGGGGCGGTATTCGTGGGCAGGGAAGGAAGCTTCAGGATAGCTTCACAAAAAGTATCTCCTTGCGACACCACGGGAGCAGGCGATGCTTTTCTGGCCGCCTTCGCCTACAAAAAATACGGCGAGGGCAAATCGGGCAAAGAGGCTATGCTCTTTGCTGACGAATACGTGAGAGATACATTACTGCACAGTCTTAAATAGCTTTACGAAGCAATCTAGAAAGAGATGAATCAATATGGCTGATAATTTTGAATTTAAGGATCAGAAAATACACGAAGTGCAGATGGAGAAGGAAGTCAGAAAATCCTTCATCAACTACGCGATGTCGGTTATCGTGTCGCGTGCGCTTCCTGACGTAAGAGACGGCATGAAGCCGGTACACAGACGCATTCTGTATACAATGTACGAGGATCACCTCACACACGACCGTCCCTACTGTAAGTCGGCTACCACGGTCGGTGCCGTGCTGGGCCGCTATCATCCGCACGGTGACGCCTCTGTATACGATGCCATGGTGCGTCTTGCCCAACCCTTTAATATGCGTTGTCCCTTGATCGACGGTCAAGGAAACTTCGGTAACGTCGACGGCGACCAGGCGGCGGCTTACCGTTATACCGAAGCAAGACTTACCCGTCTTGCAAGCGAAATGATGACTGATATCGAAAAGGATGTCGTTGATTTCGGGCCTAACTTTGACAACAAGCTGAAAGAGCCTTTGGCACTCCCCTCCCGCTTTCCCAATCTGCTTGTCAACGGCAGCATGGGTATTGCAGTCGGTATGGCAACCAACATCCCGACGCATAACCTCGGTGAGGTCATTGACGGTACGATCTATCTGATGGAGCATCCCGATGCGACGATTCCCGATCTTATGAACTTTATCAAAGCGCCCGATTTCCCGACGGCTGCCATGATCTGCGGCACAAGGGGCATCTACGACGCTTATACCACCGGTCGCGGTAAGATCGTCGTGCGCGCCCGTGCGCATATTGAAGAGGATAAACGCCGTATCATTATCACCGAGATCCCATACCAGGTCAATAAGGCAATGCTTGTTGAAACGATGGCAAATTGTGTCAAGGATAAGCGCATCGAGGGTATTACCGATATCCGCGACGAGACGGGCAGAGACGGCATGCGTATCGTCGTGGAATACCGTCGCGACGCCAACGGTCAGGTCATTCTCAATCAGCTGTATAAGTTCACCCAGCTTCAGGACACCTGCGCCGTCAATATGCTTGCGATCGTAGACGGCGTGCCGAGGGTGCTGAACCTGAAGGAGGTTTTGTCCCACTATATCGCCCACCAGGAGGACGTGATCGTTCGCAAGGTGCGCTACGAGCTTAAGAAAACGCTTGACGAGATGCATATCTACGAGGGCTATAAGATCGCCATCGACAATATTGACGAGGTCATTGCCATCATCCGTGGCTCGGAATCGGTTGCTGTGGCAAGAACCAACCTCATCGCGCGCTTTGCGCTTACCGAGGCACAGGCGCAGGCGATCGTCGATATGACACTCGGCAAGCTCTCCGGCCTTGAACGTATCAAGGTCGAGGAGCGTCTTGCAAAGCTTCGTGAAACGGTCGAAGAACTACGCGCCATCCTTGCCGACGAGACGATGGGCAAGGTCAAAGAGATCATCAAAAACGATATGCTTGCCATCAAGACAA
>CAZYFC010000009.1:0-862 GCA_964646715.1 uncultured Lachnospiraceae bacterium | reverse complement strand
CGCACCGAGCTTGTACCGCTTGAAGACGAGATCGAGCTTGAAGATCTGATCGAGCGTCACGTTGCGATCGTCACGCTGACGCACGACGGCTACATCAAGCGCCTGAAGAGTGATGAATATACCGCACAGCGTCGCGGCGGCAAGGGTGTTACAGGCATCAGGACGAAGGAGACTGATTTCGTTGAGCGCGTGCTTGCAACAGACAGTCACGCGCACCTCATGCTCTTTACCAACAAGGGCAAGGTACACGTGCTGAAGGTCTACCGCGTGCCTGAAGCAGGCAAGACGGCAAAGGGCTCGAATATCGTCAACATGCTTGAGCTTGCCGAGGGCGAAAAGGTCACGGCGATGATCTCTGTTCCGGAATTTTCGGATCACGAATATCTCCTCTTCGTTACGAAGCAGGGTATCGTCAAGAGAACGCCTCTTTCGGAATACGAATATCAGCGTAAGAGCGGCAAGATCGCGCTTGCACTTGATGAAGATGACGAGCTTGTCTTCGTCCGTCGCTCTGACGGAAACTCTGACGTGATCATCGCAACGCACGAGGGCTCTGCTGTGCGCTTTACGGAAAGCGATGCCAGACCAATGGGCAGGACTGCGCGCGGTGTACGCGGCATCAAGCTCGACGGGGGCGATTACGTCAAAGGTGTTGTCCTGGTCGATGACAGCAAGATGCTGATCACGATCACCGAAAAAGGTATGGGCAAGAGAACGAGGTTTGATGAATTTGCTTGCCGTAACCGCGGCGGTAAGGGTGTGATCTGCCACAATCTCTCGGAGAGAACAGGTCTTCTTGCAGGTGTTCTCACAGTAGACGAGAGGGATGACGTAATGGTGATCACAAATGACGGAACAGTGA
>CAZYFC010000008.1:0-21050 GCA_964646715.1 uncultured Lachnospiraceae bacterium | reverse complement strand
TTACTTCATGGGCGGTCTTCTCAAGCATATCGCCTCTCTTTGTGCGATCACCAATCCCAGCACAAACTCCTTTAAGCGTCTCGTGCCCGGCTTTGAAGCGCCTGTCACGGTTGGCTACGCCACCTCGAACAGAAGCGCCGTTATCCGCATTCCCGCCTATGCCAAAGAGCCGAAGGAGCGCCGCTTTGAGCTGCGAAATCCAGACGCGACCTGTAATCCTTACTTCTGCTACGCCGCCATTCTCATGGCAGGTCTTGACGGAGTGAAGAACAAGATCGATCCCCATGAAAACGGCTGGGGGCCCTACGACGTCAACCTTTACAACCTTCCCGAAGAGGATAAGAAGAAGCTCAAGGGTCTGCCTACCTCGCTGGAATCCGCTCTCGACGCGCTGGAAGCCGATCACGATTACCTTACCGTGGGAGGTGTTTTCCCCGAGGCGCTCTTGAAGACGTTTATCAAGACCAAGCGTGCCGAATGTGCCGAGCTTGCCAAGATCCCAACGCCTGCAGAATTTGACAGGTATTACAATCTGTAATAGACTCAAAAAAGGTCTGAACGAAGCTCGTTCAGACCTTTTTCAGGGTGTTTTATCGGTTTTGTCGAAAGAGACCGTTTCGTCATCTGAAGAGGGCTTCGGTTCCGACTTCGTTCTTCTTCTCGGAGGGGTCTTTACGCCGTAGCCCGAAAGATCGGCCTTGACGATCGCGCCGAACATACGGTGGCGCAGACCGTCTTTCTTTTTTTCAAGTGAATCAAGAAGCTGCTTGTACATCTCGCGGTCGGTCATCTTGTCCTCGGGACAAAGACTCTTGACGACGGGAAGGGCGTTTCCTGCCACGAAGGAGGCGATCTCGCTCTCCTTAGTCAGCACGAGAGGGCGTATGACCGTGATATCCTTGCGGTCCAGGTAGGTCACGGGCATAAACGTGCCGAGTCTTCCCTCGTTGCAGAGGTTCATCATGAAGGTCTCAAGCACGTCATCGTAGTGATGGCCGAGTGCGAGCTTGTTGCAGCCCATTTCCTTGGCAATATCGTGGAGCATGCCGCGGCGCATTCTCGCGCAGAGGGCACAGGGATTGGATTCCTTGCGAATGTCGAAAACGATCTCGGCAAGGTTGGTCTTTTTGATGCGGTATTCGATGCCAAGCGCCTGACAGAAGGCCTCCAAGGGAGAAAAATCGCTCCCCTCGAAGCCCATATCGACCGTTATGGCAACAATCTCATAAGGGTTCGGATAAAACCGCCGCATCTCGGCAAGAGCGCAAAGCAGGGCAAGGGAGTCTTTCCCTCCCGAGACCCCCACGGCTATCCTGTCCCCGGGGGAAATCATGCCGTAATCGTCAACGGCGCGCCGCATTTTGCTGAGTAATCTGCGAATGTTGAATTTCATTGTGCCTCCTGTTCTGAACCTGAAGGGGAAAGTATTTCATGGCAAGCCGCCTCGGATCTGTCACGCATATCCAAATAAGTATACCGCAATACAGAAAGCTCCCTCCCCGCATCGTTTGATCCTGCCGAGCGTCGGTTTCACCAAGCCTTTCTTTCCTTCATATACTGTAACGATATGAAAGAAAGGAGCCGAACATGGCAATTAAAATATACATTGATCAGGGGCATAATCCCCAAAATCCGAACGCGGGGGCAGAGGGTAACGGTCTTACCGAGCAAGATCTGACTTACGAGATCGGGCAACAGACCGCCGCGCTTCTTGCTAATGATCCAAACTTTGAGGTGCGCCTTTCCCGACCTACGGCAGAGACCTCACTCGGTTTGACCAACGGCGAAAGTCTTGCCGCAAGAGTAAACGATGCCAACCGCTGGGGAGCGGATTATTTCATCAGCCTGCATGCCAACGCCTCGACGCTCACCTCGGCAAGCGGCGCGGAAGGGTATATCTACAGCGCGGATTCGCCTGCAAAAGGGCTCTCTGAGGATATCGTGGAAGGCATCAGCGAATCGACGGGGCTTGCCGACAGAGGGGTATTCGTGCGCCCTTCGCTCTACGTTCTCAGGCGCACCCAGATGCCCTCTACCCTGATCGAGATGGGCTTTATCACGAATGCGGGTGACGCGGCTTTGATGTCCGAACGGCCGGAGCTCTTTGCTGAGGGCATTTATAACGGCATTCTGGACTTTTTTGGGCTTGATTAAGTCTTGGCAAGCTCGTCCATTACCTCTTCGTAAGCCGACATGATGCCGATCTTGCCGCTCTCATAGGTGAGGCCTCCTTGAAAATACGCGGTATATGGGGGGCGCAAGGGGCCGTCGGCTGACAGCTCGATGGATGACCCCTGCACGAACGCACCTGCCGCCATGATCACCTTATCGGTATAGCCGGGCATCTCCCACGGCTCGGGCGTGGCAAACGCATCGACGGGCGATCCCTTTTGAATACCGCGACAGAAAGCACATAGATTGTCGGGCGTTTGGCATTTGACCTGCTGAATGACGTCGTAGCGCGGCTCGTCGTAGCGCGGCTCGACCTCAAAGCCTGCCTTTTCAAAGAGATAGGCAGCGAGGGCGGCAGTCTTCAACGCCTGCGCGGTGGTGTGGGGTGCGTAGAAAAAGCCTTTGAAGAGGTCGCGATTCTGCCCAAAGGTCGCACCGACCTCGCCTCCGACACCTACCGTCGTGAGGCGGTAGGAGGCAAGCTCGACTGCCTCTTTTGTGCCGGCGAGATAGCCGCCCGATTGCGCCATACCGCCGCCTGCGTTTTTGATCAGCGAGCCTGCCATCAGGTCAACACCCACGGCGGTGGGCTCGCTCTCCTCGCAAAACTCACCGTAGCAGTTGTCGACGAAGATAAACGCCTTGCTTCTTGCCTTGACGAACCTGACAAGCTCACCTATAGCGGCAACGCTCAGGGTCGGTCTGTCAAGATAGCCCTTGGATCGCTGAACGAAGACCATTTTGACGCGTTCATCCCTCAGCGCCTCTTCGATAGCGGGAAAGTCGAAGCAGCCTCTAAAGGCGATCTCCTTGTAGGTCACGCCGAAATCGGCAAGCGAGCCGTTGCCCGACTTGCCTGTGATGCCGATGACCTCTTCCAGCGTGTCGTAGGGCTTGCCGGTGACAGAAAGCATGACATCGTTCGGGCGCAGAAGACCGTACAGCCCGATCGCGAGCGCCTGCGTACCGTTGACGATCGAATGGCGCACGAGGGCAGATTCTGCGCCAAATACGTCTGCAAAGATCCGATCAAGCGTATCTCTGCCCTTGTCGTTATAGCCGTAGCCTGTCGTACCCGCGAACATGGCGTCGGAAACGCGGTGGTGGCTGAAGGCTGCCATGACCCTTTCGGTGCCCTTGAAGGCAACGGAGTCGATCTCGGCAAAGCGCGCGGCCAGTGCTTTCTCTGCCTCTTTGACAAGCTGAAGCGTTGATTCTCTGAAAACCATATCTGTATGCTCCTTTGGGAAAGGATATTGTCAATAGCGCTTCATTATAGCATAGATTCCGTCCTTTTTCAACACCGAACACAAAAAAAGACGGCATCGGGGAGAGTTTGATTGTACGATAGGTCTCTGCCGCGTCTTTTCGCGCGCAAAAGCCTCCGCTTTCTGCGCTGCGCCTTCCTCTTCGGGAAGGTCACGCTGAAGAAAACGGAGGCTTTTGTTGCCTATGGATTATTTTCTGAAAGAGTTGATGAGGCCGATCACGCCGTCAGCGATCAGGAGGACGCCGACGATGACGATCATCACGTCAAGCGCGTTGCCGAAGGCGAGCATGAGGCCCAGAACGATCGTAAGGATCGCAATGAGGAGCTCCGGAAGGCTTCTTTTCTTCTTCAGCAGATCGATCAGTGCCACGATACCCTTGATTGTGATGAGAATGCCGAGGACGAGCAGAACGATCGAGGCAAATGTCCAGCCGAGTACTATAACGCTGATACCGATAACGAGACTTATGGCACCGGTCAGCATATTCTTTTTCACGAGATCGATAATACCCGAAACGGCGAAGACGACGCCTATAGCGGTCATAGCCCACTCAAGCGTCTGGGAACGGAATATCACGAGCAGCGCACCGACGATGATATAAAGCAAAGATGAAAAAAGCGCGGAATTGGATTTCTTAGCCATGCTTTTTACTCCTTTCTTCTTTTTTCTCTATTGTAGCACAAAAAACGCTCGGTTTCAATGGGTTCGGTCGAGAAAAAAAGAGATAATACGAAAAAACCGACCGAGAGACAGCGAGCCTTCGGGCGGTTTTTTCGTAAGAGGAGCGATCGGGTGCGCCTCTTTATACTGAGTTAAAAATAAAAAGGATTCATGTGTGGCTCGCAAGCGAGCCTATATGTGATCGGATAAACCGTTATCGTAGGGATCGGCTCTTCAAAAGCAGTTCTTTTGAAGAGGACTCTTTCTCTCTCTCTTACAGGCAGATGAACTTCTCAAACGCGTAGTAACAGTCGTTTTCGGTGACGAGAGTGAGATCGTTCCAATGCATGCCCCTTGCGAGCATAACACCGAGAAGGCTTTTTGCGTTGATGCAAAGCTCGTCGCCGCAGAGAAGCATGACCTTGCCACTGCATCTGCTTGCGATCGAAACGAATTCCTGCACGTCTGATGCGGTGATGATCTCGATCTTATAGCGGTGTGCGGATGTGATCAGATTCTGATTCAAAGTGTTATTCATGAGTTGATCTCCTTTCCTTGTTTCCGAGGGCATTATATCAGACAAAAAAGGGCTTGTCAAGCGGTTTCGAAAGGTTTTTCGGCCGTTGAGATACGATTCTCCCTTTTGTTCTAAAGCAACAAAATGCAACAGTAAAATTTGTATATAATGCACAAATATTTAACGAGCAGTTTTCGATATAAAAGTGACACGCGCTCTTGCCGGAATAAAAGAAGCAAAGGGCTCAGACCCCGTATGGGCAGGGGAAATACTGACGGGAAATAAAAAAGACTTGACACAATAACGTGGCACAATCAAGCGAATGGCTTTTTTAATAAAAACAATTGACAGAATGCCGTGTTTGATGTATAATATAAAAAAGTGCTTTGGCACGAATCATTCGGAGGTTTTCCATGAAAAAGTCACTTGCTTGGATCCTTATCTTTGCGATACTTACCTGCACGGTGTCTCTCTTCTCCTTTGTGTTTGCATCGGAGTCTGACAGCGTTACGGTTTCTACTGCCGCAGAGCTGCAGGCTGTGATCGCTGAGATCAACAGCGGCGCTAAGCCGACCACTACGAACATTACCCTCACCGATGATATTGACTGCTCCTCGATCTCAGCGGCCGATTGGAAGCCGCTTGTCAACTATGCAGGCGTGTTTGACGGCGCGGGTCACACCATTTCGAACCTCAGCGATGCCGTTGTCGTTGCCAACAACAACGACCAGAGCGTCGATGCGGGCAAGGGCAATAACTTCTACCGCTACAGCGGCGTGGACGCTTTCCCCGATCCCGTAACCGAGAATCTTTACGGTAAGTGCGCGTTTGCCGTTCTCGCCGTATCCCTGACCGGCACGGTCAAGGACCTCACCGTTTCGGGCGGATCAATGTCTCTTCAGGCTACCTTTAACAAGAACAACCTCATGGACCTTGCGTATCTTGTCGGCTATGCTGACGGCGCGACCTTTGAAAACATTACCGCTACCGACATTTCGGTTTCGACGATCGGTACCGGCATCAACGAGAATCAGGGCTACATGGGCTATACCGCCGTTATCGCGGGCAGAGTCACCGGTGACGTGACCTTCAAGAACGTCGTTGTGACCGACTCCTGTACGGTCAACACCTCGGATACACCCAGGATGGATGCCGCTGAGCTTCTCGGTTGCTACGACGGCTACGATACGGTCGTTTTCGATAATTGCTCTGCCGACGCTTCGGTTACCGTTTGCACCAGCTCCGATCACGTTTTCATGTGGACTAACGGTGTCAGATGTGACGGCGTAGCAGGCGATATTGTGAAGTATTTCGACGAAAACGCTAACGTGATCTTCCGTTCCAGGCTTTCTGTTGAAGGCGAAGCCGATTATAACTTCTACTATCAGACCAGAACGAACCTGGACGACAGCAGTAAGACGGATTATCGCATTATCTGCGTTGCCAATACCGAATGGGTCACCTCGACCAATAAGGTAAAGGTTGCAGTCACCTTCTCGAACGGCGTTCAGGGCGAGGAGAAGAGCGGTGAAATGGAAGCTACCGTTGCGTATAACACAGTAGTGGCAGAAGGTAACGGCTACATCGATCAGTATGTCGCTGCTGATGGCGCCGTCGTATTCGGTTGGGTCATCGTAGGCGTGCCCGCCGACTACGCGGCATATCAGCCCTCCGTTTCTGTCGTTGACTGATCGGCGCTCTGAGGCTGAAAAAAGAATAGAACAAACCTGCCCCACGTCCCATTTTCGGGACGTGGGGCAGTTCCGTTCCGGATACACAGAAGATCGGGATCCTGTGATTCCTTCCGAGGGGCAGGCTTTATTCGGCAAGGTATCTGATCGAGAGACTGTCGAAGGAGGCTTCGGCATTTGCTTCAAAGCCGATCGCACCGCAACTGTAGGTGGCGTCCTGCGCGAGGCAATCGTTGCAGTTTGCAGAGATGCGCAGGGAAGTGCCGTTTGCCGTGACGGTGACGCTGACCGATCCGCCGCCGTATTCGACAGAGGTTTGGGCAAGGAGCGTCTTTTCGCCGTTTACGATCTTGTAAAGCGCGAGCCTGCCGCTTGCGATCGCGGCATAGTAACCGTTATCTGCGTCCTGAGCGCGGAAGATGAGGCCTGCTTCTGCCGATGGATCGACTGTGAAGGTCGCCGTGAAATCGGTAAAGGCGGTGGCGTTTGCAAGCGTTTTTCCCGCACCGATATACGCACCGCTTGAGGCTGACCAATCGCCGCTTGCAACCGTCCATTTATAGGCGTGCAGGTCGGTGAAGCTGTCGCTGAAATTGTACTTGTAGGTATAGAACTGATCGTCGTAAGGATTGTGGCTGTTTTCCTCAGCATCAGAGAGGTCAGCCTCCGGCGCGATCGCCTCGGCGTTTGCCACGCTGTAATAACTGCCGTCCTCCTGAATGATGCCGTTCTTCATTTTGAAGTTATTACGGTAGGAATCAAGGTAGCAGGGGTGTACCATCAAGGTCCAATAGAAGGGCGCCCATACACCTGTCTCCATCAAGGTATTGACGGTCGGTGCAAGGTTGCTGTAAACAGGATAGTTGATGCCGGAAGGGCCGCCTACCCACTGCACCTCGGTACAGTAGACCGGCAGATTGGCGAGCCTGCCCTGGTTGATGCGCGTCTGCGCGTTTTGATAGAAGGCGTCGGTACTTCCCGGGAAATTATCGTGATAATGGATCATATCCGCACCTGCGGCGGTGGAATAGACGATATTGTAGCTGCCCGAAGGCGCAGTACCGAAGGTGATAGGCACACTGCCCTGGATCGTGATGGCGTATTCCGAGAGGTACATAGCGCATGCCTCGCGGTTGCCCCACGGCTCGTTGTAGATCTCGATCGCCATGTGACGGCCGTCGTTGCCGTACTTCTCAAAGAACCAGGTCACGAAGGCCTTCGGCTCATCCCAACGGGCGGCATTGTTGAATACCTCACGGCAGGGAGAGGTGATCGACCACGCCTCAGTATAGTCGCGACTCCAGACGTTGGCGGAATAGTAGCCCTCTTCGGCAAGGCCGCAGCCCTCGAAGAGAGAGACCATGATCTTGATGCCGTATGCGTCGGCAAGGGTGAGAAAATCGTTGTAGGAGGCTTCAAAATGCGCGGGATCCTCCAGCCAATATTCGTAGGACACCCAGATACGGAAAGCGTTCACGTTCAGAGTCTTCGCGTATTGCATGTCACGTTCAATGATCTCACTGTCGTACCATTTCCAGAACTGCGGTGCGTTCAGGGCGTAGCTCGGATAATAGACTGCGCCGCGAAGGCCTTCGATGACCTTGGTCTGATCGCCCGTCAGCTTGAAGCTGGCGTTCAGCCTGGCGGTATCCGTCGAGGGAGAGGTGAGAAAAACGCTGCCGTTATCGGCGGTAATGTAGGTGTTCTCGGTCATAGAGCGGTAGGACTTGAAGGAAGCGGCATCGGTACTGCCCCAGGAGGGGATCGACAGCGCGTCTTCGGCGTAGAAGGTGGCGGCCTTTTCATCGTCCGTGCCGTTAACGGCAGAAGCGATCAGTTTGCCGTCTGACGCCATAAGATAGTTCTTCGTGCCCGACATGCGCAGGGACACGCCCGAAGCGTCGGCAAGCCCTTGCTCAACGATGACGCCGCGGAAGGCAGGCTCGACCATCGACGCACAGGTGACTGAATTGGCGGTGGCTTTGATGTAGTGATTCTTGAGTGAGGCAGACTGCAGATAAACGACGCCCTCTTCAAGCTCGAGGACTTCGGTGAAGCCTGTCTGATAGATGCGCAGGTCGTCCATTTTTCCGCTGTAATAGCCGTCAGTCCAAAGCAGGGAATTCGATCCGTGGTCAACGGTGGCAACGCCTGATGCGTCAAGCACCTGCGGCAGATACGTGCCTACGCCGGAGGCTACGGCTACCTGCTTTAAGTTCACGTAGACACGGGCCGTGCCGCCGTCAAGCGTGCCGTCATAGGTGAAGAAGATGTGCGTCCATTCTTCGGTTGTGCTTGCGGGAAGGGGCGCATCGCAGACGATCTGCTTTCTGCCGTCGGCGTTCGAGCTTGTTGCCGCAGTGGTTGAGACAACGAGGTTGCCCTCTTCGATACCGATGGCAAAGCCGCGATACTGACTGCCGTATTCAAAGAGCATCTGCACGCCCTCCAGGGAGTCGGGAATGATATAGAAGGCAACGCTGATCGCTTGCGTGGCGGGGTGCAGGAAGGTGCCGCTCGTGATCTGCCCCCATTCGGTGAAGGTGTTGTTCAGCTTGATGCCGTCGCCCGCTTCGAAGACGGCACAGCCCGAATTGTCAATACCGCCCGATTCCTCGAGATAGCCGTAGAAGAGGATGCTGTCGCGGGCCTGCGCGAGTGAGCTTTTGAGGACGGTGGCGGTAGGGCCTTCCTCGAACTGATACCACATAAGGCCGTTCTGATCGTTGATCTTTTCAAGCGTGATATCCGTATCGGGTGTTACGGGAAGGTCCGATTCCCGGGTCGTGACCGTGGGAGATTCGTCGACTGTTGTATCTGCCGCCGCGGTGTCATCTGCCGTGGTGCAGTCGGTGCTGCTTTCGTCTGCCCTGACTTCGGACGTATTCTCGGCAGGGGCACCTGAGGTCAGCGACGCGGTCGTGTCCTTGGTGTTATCGCAGGCGGAAAGGAGCAGGGAAAAAGAGAAAAGAAGAGCTAAAACGATTATGTAGAGCGATAGCCTTTTGGTGCTTTCTTTCATGAGAAATACCGAACCTTTCATTTTTTCTTGTCTTCATTATATAAGACAGAACGGTCTTTTGTCAAGAAAAAGGGTGTTATTGATAAACAGGACTTGATGGTTTACGGTGATATTGTTAACGAAAAGGCCACTCCCACCGCGTGCCTGCCGTAGAGCCGGTATGCGGTGGGAGTGCTTTTTTCGTTTATTCAAGATGCTCCTTAGCGCTGGCTGTGACCGATCTGTCGTAGCATTTGAAGGCTTCCTCGACCGTGGCTGAGGGCTTTCGCCTGTCAAAGAGGCTGATCAGCGGGACGAGAACAAGCATGGCGAGCATAATGATCGCTCCGCAGTTGATGGGGGAGGCGAGGAGCGAGGGCATTTTTGAGCTGAAAAGCGTCGTGACGATCATGAAGATCGGGGAGACGGTGAAGGAGACCCAGACGGCAATCTTGCTGACACGCTTGAGGTAGAGGCTCCAGAGGAAGGGCGCGAGGAACGCGCCTGCAAGCGCACCCCAGGAGAGTCCCATGAGCTGTGCAATATAGCCGACTGCAGCGCTCGTGCTCTTGTACTGGAAAACGGCAACGCCTGCCGAAAGGATAACGAAGAAAACGAGCAGGATACGCATGAGGAGAAGCTGTTTTTTCTCTGTAATGTCCTTCTTGATATGTCCCTTCACGAGATCAAGCGTGATAGTCGAGGAGGACGTCAGAACGAGCGAGGAGAGCGTAGACATGGAAGCAGACAGCACGAGGATCACGACGATGCCGATAAGAAGCGGTCCCAGGTTTTCAAGCATTTTGGGAATGATCGAATCGTAAACGATACCGCCTGAGGCGTTCGTCTCTGCCTCGTAGAGTCTGCCGAAGCCGCTGAGGAAGTAGCATCCGCCTGCCACGATGACGGCGAAGAGGGTGGAGATGACAGTGCCCATTTTGACAGCGCCCTCGTCCTTGATGGCGTAGAACTTGCCGACCATCTGTGGAAGTCCCCATGTGCCGAGCGAGGTGAGGATCACGACGAAAAGAAGTCCGAGCGGATCGGGCCCGAAGAAGGAAGCAAACGCGCCCGGATTCGTGCCTTCGACCTCAACGCGCGAGAGTGAGGCAAGCGCTTGTGTGAAGCCGCCGTTTTCGTTGAGAACCGCGCCGATCACAGCCACGATGCCGACCAACATGATGAGTCCCTGGATGAAATCGTTGATAGCGGTTGCCATGTAGCCGCCGATGACGACGTAGATGCAGGTCAGCACCGACATCAGGACGATGCAGACTGTGTAGTCGATGCCGAACGCCATCTCAAAAAGTCGCGACAGTCCGTTGAAGAGCGAGGCGGTGTAGGGAATGAGGAAGATGAAGACGATGAGTGAGGCAACGACCTTCAGCGTGTCGCTCTCGAAGCGTTTGCCGAAAAATTGCGGCATGGTGGCAGAGCCGTAATGCTGCGTCATGAGTCGCGTGCGTCTGCCGAGGATGATCCAAGCGAGAAGCGAGCCGATAACGGCATTACCGAGGCCGATCCAGGTCGAGGCAATGCCGAAGCGCCATCCGAACTGTCCGGCATAGCCGACGAAAATGACGGCGGAAAAGTAGGAGGTGCCGTAGGCAAAGGCAGAGAGCCACGGGCCAACGCTTCTGCCGCCGAGAACGAAGCCGGAAACGCTTTTAGCCGTTTTTCGTGAACGGACGCCTACGAAGACCATAACGCCGAAGAAGACTGCCAGCAGGGCAACTTTGATAAAGAGATCCATGAAAAGCTCCTTTCGATTCGGTGACGGGCAATAAAAAAAGCCCCTTGTCCAGTCGGACAAGAGGACGGAAAAACCGTGTTACCACCTCATTTTACTTTTTTCTCGCGAAAAAAGTCTCACCGAGTACAGCATATGACTCTTACGCAATAACGGGCGCACCCGTCGCCGCCTACTGACTTTCGTGTTCGGGACGCTGCTAACGAACTGTATTCGCACGTTCACGTCTCTTACTGACTTGCACCGACCGTCAGCTCTCTGAAAAAGACCTGTGAAGGCTACTTGTTTTCGCTCACTGCATGTATACATCGCATTATACCACATTTTTTTCGATTGTCAAGTAGTTTCCCCGAAAAAAAGAAAATATCCGACCGTATAAACCGAATTTTTTAAAAAAGGAGCGCTACCGATCTTCCGAGAGGTACTTTGAGAAAATGACAGTATAATTCCCCCCGATTGACAGATACTAACATCGCACCCAAAAAGCAAGGAGATTTATATAGATAGATATGAAAGCAACAGGTATTGTAAGACGGATCGACGATCTCGGCAGAGTCGTGATCCCCAAAGAGATCAGAAGAACTATGCGTATCCGCGAGGGCGACCCGCTTGAAATATACACCGACCACGAAGGGGAGGTCATTTTCAAAAAGTATTCTCCCATCGGTGAGCTCGTGGCGTTTGCCGCGCAGTACGCCGAAACACTTCACAAAACGGGGGAGCTCTCTGTGGTGATCACTGACAGAGACGCGGTGATTGCTACGGCAGGCGTTCCTAAAAAGGATTTTCTCGATAAACGCCTGACACCCGATATGGAAAGCATGATCGAGGAGCGCAGGCTCTACACCCCTGCCGACAAGAGCCACACGCCTCTTTTCGTCACCGAGCTTTCGGATAAGTGGCAGGTGCGCTGCATGATGCCCATTCTGACCGAGGGAGACATTATCGGATGCGTTGCATCTCTTTCGGAGGAAGGCGGCCAGCCTGACGACACCGAGATCAAACTGATCCGCACCGCTGCCAGCTTCCTTGGCAAACAGCTTGAAAGCTGACGAAACGCTCACGAAGAGCGATTTTGCGAGCCGCATTGTCCTTTCGGACGGCGGCTCGCTTTTATCTTCGCTTTTCGTGAAGGATCTCGACCTCGTAAAAGCGCGGAAACTTTTCTTTTTTGTTGACAAAGAGCGTTTGGTGTGATACAATTTAAGTTGGTATGTTGTGTGCATACGGTATACACAGAACGGTATTCGTCAAAAACAAACTTGAAAAAGGATGGGAGCAAACGTGAATCGACCGCTTGTCTCAATTATTATTCCCGTATATAACGGCGCAAACTATATGAAGGATGCGATCGATTCCGCCCTGAAGCAGGACTATGATAACATCGAGGTGCTCCTCGTCAACGACGGCTCGTGTGACGACGGTGCAACCGAAGCCATCGCGCTTTCCTACGGAGATAGGATCCGCTATATATCCAAGGAAAACGGCGGCGTTTCCTCGGCGCTGAATCTCGGCATCAAGCATATGCGCGGCGACTATTTTTCATGGCTTTCGCACGACGATCTCTATACCCCCGAAAAGGTGAGGGTACAGGTTGAAGCACTGCTCGCCGGGAAGGACTGCAACATGCTATCACTGTGTGGCAGTTATCAGATCGATAAGACGGGAAAGAGGCTGTCCGACGCGAACGGTAGAAGCCGTTTTAACGACGGCGAGGTCGTGGAATGGAGGGCTGTGCTTGCCGATCTTCTTCTGCACGGCTCGTTCAACGGCTGTGCGCTCCTTATTCCCCGGAGGGTGTTTGACGACTGCGGCTTATTTCACGAGGGGCTTCGCTTCAGTCAGGACTACCTCATGTGGCTCTCGATCTTTCTGAAGGGCTATTCGCTTCTTTACGTTGCAAACGAGGCGGTCGCCAACCGCGTGCATGACGGTCAGCTCACGCAGAGAGGACAGGATATCTTCCACCGCGACAGTCGTGTGATCGGCACGCTCCTTATCCCCGCTTTTCTGAGGGTCAGCACGCCGAAGGAGGATCTTCTTTATCTTTTTGCGCTTTATAACGCGAAGTATGCCAACTTTGACGTGGTCAGTGACTGCGTCAAAAAGGGCAAAGAAAACCGTCTTTTCTCCTCACTTAAAATGGCAAAGATTCGTGCCGTCTCGCTGTACGGCAGGGTAAGGCCTCTCATACGAAAGGTCTATTACCGCCTTTTTAAGGGCGTTAAGACGAAATAAGACATTCACGAAATTCACCGGTCGCTCCACGCGGCAGAAACGGAGTTTAACTTGCTTCCCTATTTTCTCATGATTGCCCTTCCGGCGCTTGCCTCCTTCGTTAAGGTAAAAAAAGACGGAAAAAGCGTCCAGTCCAAAGCACCGATCCATCTTTTCTTTCTGATCATGCTCCTGCTGCTCGCCCTGAAGGACGTCTCGGTGGGCGCGGATACCGAGACCTATCTGCAGTTCTTCAAGTCTGCCATGACGAATCCCTTCGGCTATATGGTGGAAAAATACGGTATCGAGTGGGGCTATCATATTCTTGAATTTGTAAACGCGCGTCTGTTCGGCAGTTTTCAGCTTTTCGAGGTGTTACTTGCATTTATCACGGTGGTTCCCATCTGGATTTTCTATGCGAAAAACAGTGAGAATCCCTATCTTTCGGTGATCCTCTTTGCCACGATCGCACCCTTTTCGCTGTATTTTTCGGGTGTTCGTCAGGCGATCGCCATTGCCTTCGTGCCGCTTGCCTTTCATTTCGTTAAGAAAAAGAAGCTCGTTGCTTTCATTCTCACGGTCGTTTTCGCCTTTTTCTTCCATCAGTCGGCGCTGCTTCTCTTACTGCTCTATCCCATCTACCGTATCAGGATCACACGCAATTTTGCCTTCGTGATGATTCCGATCCTTTTTGGTATACTCATCTTCAATCAGCAGATCTTCAATCTTATGATCCGCTTTCTCGGCGAGAAATATATCGAGCGTTACGCCGAGATGACCGCTACCGGCGCTTACACGATGCTGCTCCTGTTCATCGTTTTCGCCGTCTACTGCTATTTCATCCCCGATGAAAGTAAGCTCGACGCTGAAACGAAGGGCCTCAGAAACATCATGCTTTTATGCGTGGCGATCCAGTGCTTTGCTCCTATTCACACGGTTGCGATGCGCATGAACTACTACTTTTTACCCCTCGTGCCGCTTCTCATTCCGAAGATCATTGCCGCAGCCAAGGACAAGAATCAAAAGCTTGCACGCATGTCGGTCGTCGTCATGTCGATCTTCTTTACCGTGTGGTTCTTCATTAACGCATATACCGGCGCCGATATCCTTCACATATTTCCTTATGTTCCTTTCTGGAGTTAACAGATGAAAATCGTTCAAATCAACGCTACCTGCGGTGTGGGCAGTACGGGTAAGATCTGCGTTGCCGTCAGTGAGCTTTTAAGTGAAAAGCAGGTAGAGAATGCGATCCTATATACCATTGGCAAAAGCAGCTTTGATAAAAGCGAAAAATATGCGTCTTTGCCTTACACCAAGTGGCAGGCATTAAAATCGAGGGTGTTCGGTAATTACGGCTTTAACTCCCGTTTTGCCACGAGGCGCCTTCTCAGGGCGCTTGACAGAATACAGCCCGACGCGGTGCATCTGCACAATCTGCACACGCACAATCTGCATCTTGAGATGCTCTTCGACCATCTGCGGGAGAAAAAGATCAAGGTTTATTGGACCTTTCACGACTGCTGGGCGTTTACCGGCTACTGTCCGTATTTTGACGAGGCGGGCTGTTCCCGCTGGGAGAACGGCTGTCACGACTGTCCACAGAAGAAGGCTTTCAGTTGGTTCTTCGACAGAAGCGGCAGGAATTTCGAGCGCAAGAAAAGAATGCTTCAAGGTGTAGATCTCACCGTCATTACCCCCTCCTTCTGGCTTGCCGACGTCGCGAGACGCTCCTTTTTCAGAGATCACCCGATCCGTGTCATCCACAACGGCATCGACCGCGAGATCTTTTCTCCACGTGAAAGCGATTTCAGACGGGAATACGGCATTGAGGACAAGTTCGTTCTTCTTGGCGTTGCGAGCGGTTGGGATGCGCGCAAAGGACTTGACACCTTCATTCATTTGGCAAAGACGCTTGACGATAGCTTTAAGATCGTGCTTGTCGGCGTGAAAAAACGGCTTGCCCGTAAATTGCCGGACAATATGATCGCGATCGATCGCACCGAGAGTCAGATCAAGCTTGCCGAGATCTATTCTGCAGCCGATCTCTTTGTGAATCCCACGCGCGAGGACAACTACCCCACCGTCAACATGGAGGCGATTGCCTGCGGCACGCCTGTTCTGACCTATCAAACGGGCGGCTCAGCCGAGATCCCCGATGCCTTTTCCGGTGCCTCTGTCCCCAGGGGGGACGAGGAGGCGCTTAAAAGCGCCATTCTCGCCTATAGGGAAAAGATGCCCTTCACCAAGGAGGGCTGTCTTGCGCGGGCTGAGCAGTTTGACAAGGACGCTTGCTTTGCCGAGATCGTTTCGCTTTACGGCGAAGCTGAAAAGACCCCATCCTCCGTCAAGCGCGGCTCTGTCGTGCAGATCAATGCAACCTGCGGCCTTGGCAGTACGGGTAAGATCTGCGTTGCCGTCAGCGAGCTTTTGAGCGAAAGAGGGATCGAGAATTATATATTATATACCATGGGAAAAAGCGACCATCCCGCAGGCATAAAGTACAGCGGTAAATACGATACCAAATGGCAGGCCTTGTTTTCCCGTGTTTTCGGAAACTACGGCTTTAATTCTCAGCTTGCGACGCGGCATCTTTTGAAAGAGCTGGACAGAATTGCGCCGACCGTCGTGCATCTTCACAATCTTCACGCCCACAATCTTCATATGGAGATGCTGTTTCATTATCTGAAAGAAAAAAAGATCAAGGTTTATTGGACCTTCCATGACTGCTGGGCGTTTACCGCGTATTGCCCTCACTATACCATGGCAAAATGTGATCAGTGGCAGGGCGGCTGTCACGACTGCCCGCAGAGAAGTACCTATAGCTGGTTCTTCGACCGCAGCAAAAGTATGTATCGGAGAAAGAAGGCTTTGATCGAGGGTCTTGATCTGACGATCGTTACCCCCTCCTTCTGGCTTGCCGATGAGACGAAAAGTTCCTTCTTCAAGGACTGTCCCATCAAGGTGATCCATAACGGTATCGACCTTGCGACCTTCCACCCGCATGAAAGCGATTTTCGCAAGAAGCATGGGCTTGAAGACAGGTTCATTCTTCTCGGTGTTGCCTTCGATTGGGGCGTGGCAAAAGGACTTGACGTTTTTTGCGAGCTTGCAAAGCGTCTTGACGATCGCTTCAGGATCGTTCTCGTCGGAACCGACGAGAAGGTGGACAACCTCCTGCCCGATACGGTCCTTTCAATCCACCGTACCGAGAATCAACAGGAGCTTGCCGAGATCTATTCTGCAGCCGACCTTTTCGTCAATCCCACGAGAGAGGAGGTTCTCGGCCTTGTCAATCTCGAGTCGCTTGCCTGCGGTACGCCTGTCGTGACCTTTTGTTCGGGTGGCAGTCCCGAATGCGTTGACGAAAGCTGTGGCATTGTCGTCCCTTGCGATGATATTGACCGGATGGAAAGAGCGATCCTTTACGTGGAAAAAGAAAGACCTTTTTCTTCCGAGTCGTGTATCAATCGTGCGAGGTGCTTTGAAGTCAATGCCAAATTTAAGGAATATGTGGAGCTTTACGGCCTGTAAGCCGCCTGTTTATCCAAGGCGGATCGGTCAAAACGGGAATCCAACATGAAGAAAATCGGAATCATTACTCATTATTACCAAAGTCTGAATTACGGCGGCAACCTGCAGGCATACGCCCTTACCGCCTTCCTTCGCCAAAGAGGCTACGACGCCGAGCAGATCTCCTTCTCCATGCAAGGGGCGGTTGAGGTACAGAGAAGTCTTTGGCAGAGAATAAAAAGCAAAGGCTTTTGCGGTTGTTTCAAGGCATTTCTTGCCCGTCTGGGCCTTGATGAGGGCAAGAGGGAAGAGAAGAAGCATCAGGTTCTCAGCCGTCGCCGCGAAGCCTTTGCGCCCTTCAATCAAACGGTCATTCCTCACTCGGCGGATATCTATACTGCCGAAACAGTCGGTAGGTGCGCTGACAGGTACGATGTGTTTATCACGGGGAGCGATCAGGTGTTTAATCCCGATCAGTACATCAAGGCCTTTTTCCTTGATTTCGTTCCACCGTATAAGACCAAGCTCTCTTATGCGGCGAGTCTTGCCAAGACCTCGTTAAGTGAAGAGGAAAAGGCGATCTTCAGTCGGCATCTTGCCGATTTCAGCGCCGTATCCTTGCGCGAGGAAAGCGCTGCTTCGCTTCTTGAGCCTCTTTTGCCGCAAAGACCTGCCGTCACGCTCGATCCGACGCTCCTGCTGGATAGGGCGCACTGGGCGTCTCTTGCCGAACAAAGGTGCATCGAGGAGGACTATCTCTTTTGCTATTTTCTGGGTGATAACCGGAACGAGCGTCGCCTTGCCGAGGCGTTTGCCCGCGAAAAAGGCTTGAAAACAGTGACTATAGCCTTTGCCTCAGGCAGCTACTGCTCTGCCGATAAGGGCTTTGGAGACAGAACGCTCTATGACGTTTCTCCCGAAGGCTTTCTCTCCCTGATCAGACACGCGGCGTATATCTTCACCGACAGCTTCCATGCAGTGGTCTTCTCTTATCTCTTTGAAAAACAATTCTTCGTCTTTCATCGCAGTGCCACGGGTGAGATGAGCGCACGCATTACCGATATCACGACGCTACTCGGCGTTCCCGAACGGTTCTCGCATGAGAAGAGGGAAGATGAGCTTGCTCATCTTCTTGCCATGCCCGCTATCGACTATTCGAAAACGACACGGGAATTTGAAAAAAGACGGCAGGAGTCGATCGACTTTTTGCTGACGAATATAGGTGATCAAAACGAAACAAAAAGTTAATCAATTAAAAGCCGGCTCTCTTTTGTCCTATGTACAGATGGCACTCAACATCCTGATCGGCCTGGTCTACACGCCGGTGATGATGGATCTTTTGGGGCAGAACGAATACGGTCTTTATAACACCGTGGCTTCTACCATTGCCATGCTGTCGGTTCTGAGCCTGGGCTTCAGCAGTGCGTATATCCGCTTCTTTGCCGACTATAAAAAGGAGAATAACGAAGGTGCCATTCACAGGCTGAACGGCTTGTTTATCATAATTTTTACGGTTATCGGTATCGTGGCGCTTCTTTGCGGTGTCTTTTTGTCCTTCCATCTTGAGATGGTCTTCGAGGATGGCCTCACGTCAAGTGAATACGAGATCGCGCGCGTTCTGATGCTTCTTCTCACCGTCAATCTGGCTGTGTCCTTCCCCGCAAGCGTGTTTACCGCCATTATTTCGGCGCACGAAAAATTCGTTTTTCTTAAGCTTTTGGGCATGCTCAAGACGGTTCTCGGCCCTTTGGTGACCTTGCCCCTTCTTCTTGCGGGCTTTCGCTCGATCGCCATGGTATCGGTTACTGTTGCAGTCTCGCTTGTGACCGATCTTTTATACGTTTTCTACGTTGTGGGAAAGCTCAGGCAACGCTTCGTGTTTCACGGCTTTGAAAGAGGGCTCTTCAGGCGTCTGTTCGTCTATACCGGCTTTATTGCCGTCAACCTCGTCGTCGATCAGATCAACTGGAATATGGGCAACTTTTTGCTCGGCCGATTCAAGGGCACGGCGGCGGTTGCCGTATATGCCGCGGGCTATCAGCTATACAGCTATTATATGCTGTTTTCCACCTCAGTTTCCTCGGTGTTTACCCCTCGTATACACCGCACTGTCCTCGAAACGAAGGACGATATTCCCCAACAAAAAAAGCGGCTTACCGAGCTGTTTGTCAAAATGGGGCGCGTGCAGTTTCTGATCCTCGGCCTCGTCGCCTCGGGCATCGTCTTTTTCGGGCGTCCCTTTATTCATTTCTGGGCAGGGGAGGGCTATGAGGATACCTATTACGTTACGCTCCTGCTCGTATTGCCTGCTACGGTGGCACTGATACAGAATCTCGGTATCGAGATCCAGCGTGCACAGGATAAGCACCGCTTCCGGAGCTTTGTGTATCTCGGCATGGCGCTGACCAATCTGGTGCTGTCTGTTATCCTCTGTCAGAGGCTGGGGGCTGTCGGCGCCGCGATCGGCACGGCTGTGTCTCTGGTGATCGCCAATGGCATCGTGATGAATATTTACTACCATAAGCAGTGCCATATTGACATTCTTCTCTTCTGGAAGAATATTGCGCGTGTCAGCGTAGGACTTATTCTGCCGATTGCTGCAGGCATTGCTATCACGCATTTCGTCGATCTCTACTCTAAGCTTAGTCTGCTTCTCGCCATTGTGGCGTATTCTGCCGTTTACGTTCTCTCTATGTGGCTCTTCGGTATGAATGCCTACGAAAAAGAGCTTATCAGAAAAGCTCTCGGAAAGGTTATCGGGCTTTTCGGCAAGCTGTTCAAAAAACTTTTCAGAAGATCGGAAAAGAACGTATGATCAAGATTCAGAATCCATATGCGTGCTGTGGTTGTCACGCCTGTGCTGCCGTTTGTCCTCAAAGCTGTATTACCATGGAGGCAGACAAAGAGGGCTTTCTCTACCCGCGGGTGGATCAGTCTGAGTGCATACACTGTGATCTTTGCGACAAGGTCTGTCCGATCGGTCAAACGAAGCCGACGGAAGAAACGGCTGTCGTTGCTTACGCCGCCGTTAATACTGACGAGTCTGTTCGCCTGAACTCCTCCTCAGGCGGTGTGTTTACCCTTCTTGCCGAAGAACTGCTTGACCGTGGCGGTGTGGTGTTCGGCGCGGCGTTTGCCCCCGACCTTTCGGTGAAGCACATAGCCGTTGAGAGAAAGGAAGACCTTTGGAAGCTCCGCGGCTCGAAATACCTGCAAAGCGTAATAGGTGACTGCTATAACGAGGTAAAGACTTATCTGAAGGAAGGGCGCTTGGTGCTTTTCAGCGGTACGCCCTGCCAGGTGGCAGGGCTTGACGCCTTTCTCGGAAAAAAGTACGACACGCTCTACACGCAGGATTTCGTTTGCCACGGCGTGCCCTCGCCTCTCGTATGGCAGAGCTATCTCGGCTACAGACGAAACCGATCGGGTGAATTGCCGCAAGAGGTCTCTTTTCGGGACAAGGAGGACGGTTGGCGACGCTATTCGGTGCGACTCGGCTATCCCGACCGAAGCGTTATGCGTATTCCTTTGACGAATGATCCTATGATGCGTCTTTTCCTCAAGAACCTCTGCTTGCGCCCCTCGTGCTACGCCTGTTCCTTCAAGGGGCTTGAGCGTGTCAGCGATATCACCCTGGGTGATTTTTGGGGCGTGGAACGCCTGCTTGAAGAAAAGGACGACGATAAGGGAGTCTCTCTCGTTCTGCTTCAAAGCGAGAAGGGTAAGCGTCTGTTTGAAGCCGTTCAAGCAAAGCTCGATCGCCGCGCGGTAGACGCGAAAGAGGCACTCCGCTATAACTCTGCCGCCACGTCCTCGGTTGCAGAGCCTCCCGACCGTGCTGCTTTTTTCAGAGACCTCACCGACACGGGTTTTGAAAAGACCGCCAAGCGTTATTTGAAGGACCCTTTACCCAAGCGCATTCGTGCATTGTTATCAAAAATAAAACGAATCATTCTCAGGAGATAAACTATGAGTGCATTTTCCAATAAGACCTTACTGATCACCGGAGGTACCGGCTCGTTCGGCAATACGGTGTTAAAGCATTTTCTCTCGTCCGATATCGGTGAGATCCGCATCTTCTCACGCGACGAGAAGAAGCAGGACGATATGCGCCACGAATTGCAGTCGCGTTTTCCCGAATACGCGCACAAGGTGCGCTTCTATATCGGTGATGTGCGTGAGCTTTCCTCGATCCGCGACGCGATGTACGGCGTGGATTACGTCTTCCACGCAGCGGCGCTTAAGCAGGTCCCCTCCTGCG
>CAZYFC010000007.1:0-25085 GCA_964646715.1 uncultured Lachnospiraceae bacterium | reverse complement strand
CTGGTGGGTTATTATTGTGTTTATGTTTGCTGTAAGCATTGCGGCGGTTGTTGAACTGATACGCCTTTTTGATTGAAGCGATAGAAAGGAACAGATGAAAAGATTGTTTTTTCGAAAGGAACACGCCATGAGTATTCTTGCATTCGATCAGGGGACGACCTCCTCCCGCGCCATTCTGTTTGACGGTGATTACCGTGTCGTCTCCTCCGCGTCTTACCCCACGACGCAGATCTACCCTGCCCCCGGAATGGTCGAGCACGATCCCGAGGAGATCTATATCAGTATCCTGCGCTCAGGTGCCGACTGTCTTTACGGCATCAGCGAAACGCCCGAGGCGATCGGCATCACCAATCAGCGCGAGACGGTCATCGTCTGGGACAAGGAAAGCGGCAAGCCGCTCTACAACGCCATCGTATGGCAGTGCCGCCGCACGGCGCCCTTCTGCGAGGAATTGAAGGCAGGCGGCTACGCCGACCTCATCAAGAAAAAGACCGGCCTTCCGATCGATGCCTATTTCTCGGCGTCGAAGATCAGGTGGATACTCGATAATGTTGACGGCGCAAAAAAGAAGGCTGAAGAGGGCAAGCTGCTTGCCGGCACGGTAGACACCTGGCTCATCTGGCGACTGACGGGCAATCACTATACCGACGTCACCAACGCCGCAAGAACGATGCTGTTTGATATCACGGCGGCAAAATGGGATGATGAGCTGTGTGCCCTTTTCGGCATTCCCAAGTCGATGCTGCCCGAGGTAAAGCCCTCGGCGTACCCCTTCGGTGCCGTGAAGCCGGACAAGGACATCCCCGCCGTTTTGTGGGGACTGCCCATCCTCTCGGCAATAGGCGACCAACACGCCGCTTTGTTCGGGCAGAAGTGCCTTTTTGAGGGCAACGTCAAAAACACCTACGGAACGGGATGCTTTACGCTCATGAATATCGGTGATACCCCTATTTTTGACGACGATCTCATCACCACCCCCGCATGGCAGCTCGACGGCAAAATGACCTACGCGCTTGAGGGCAGCGTCTTCAATGCGGGCAGCGCGGTGCAGTGGCTGAGAGACTCACTCGGCATCGTGAAAACTGCCGAGGAATGCTCTTCTCTTGCCGAAACGGTTTCCTCGACCGGCGGCGCGGTCTTCGTTTCAGCCTTCACCGGTCTCGGTGCGCCGCACTGGGACATGTACGCCCGTGCAGGCTTCGTCGGCATCACGCGCGGCACGAACCGCGCACATCTTTGCCGTGCCGTTCTCGAGGGCATTGCTTTTCAGGTCTACGAGCTGGTACGCGCCATGGAGGAAGCGTCCGATTGCAAGATCAGCGCTCTGAAGGTGGACGGCGGCGCCTCTGCCAGCCGCTTTCTCATGCAGTTTCAGGCAGAGCTTCTCGGAATAAGCGTCACGCGTCCCGACAACGTGGAGACCACCGCCCTGGGCGCAGCGTTTATGGCGGCGATCGCCCTCGGCAAGCTGACGGTTGAGAAAATGACCGCCCTGCCGAGTGAATCGACCGAATTTCTTCCCACAAAGGAAAGCGTCCTCACACCCGAAAGAGTTGCAATATGGAAAAAAGCGGTCGATGCGATCAGATGCTTTGAGTAAACGCTCACGCCATATACATTACCATAAAAATAGCACTTGACAGAAAAGGTGAACTGTTGTAAAATATACGTATCTTTTGAGCGTGGCACCGTATACTGCTTGCACTGCAGCTTAAAACCTCCGCCATCCGAAAAGGGCGGCAAGAAAGGCCTGTATCATGAATAAAACTCTGCGCGTCACTCTCCTGACGCTGCTTCTCTCCCTGCTTCTCGTGATATGCTTCACGGCGTGTGATGACAAAGCCGCGATCGACGGCTTGCTGGATATCGGCACACCGCCCGAAACCACCGAACAAGTCATTCCGGAAGGCACCTTTTACGTCCGTTGCTCTGAGCCAGAGGCAAACCTCTTCTCGATCCAGTTTGTGGGTGCTGTTCCGACGAGCTATGTCGATTACGTCGGCTTCGAGGCAAATAAGCTCTATGCCGACGGCACGAAGGGTCCTGTCGATACGGCCAAGGTCTATACGCTCCACAGAACGATCACCGATTCCGAGAACGACATCGTTCTCTCTTCTGCCGATTTCGGCATCGAAAACGGGTATCTCTTCACGCGCGCACTGCAGAACATCCCCACCGACGAAGAAGGGCTTTGCTACGAGATAGCCGCTTATTACGTCATTGATAACGAGATATTTTATACCGCCAAACAGACCTTTTCGATCGACGAGATCATTGAAGAGCATATTCTCGCCAACATCAAGCTCTTTGATTACAAAGAGGTCAGTCCTTTGATCGACGTGCAGCAGTGGGTAAAGCACACGACTGAGATCCAGTCTGACGAGAAAAGCGACCTCGTTGACCGGCTGAGCAATACCTACTATCTCGGCGCGTCTGCGCCCGACGATAACGGCAATTTCAAGATGTATATCTGCTTTGCCCTTCCCACACTGAAAAACAACACCGTCGGTATTCGTTATAACTTCACCGAAACGGAAGGGGAAGATGCGGGCATTAAAACTCAGGTGCGCCGCGCCCGCACGAACACGCTTTATGGTGCGGTCATTTCGGAAACGGATACGCTGACCGCCGAGGATTTCGGCATGGAAGAGGCTTATCTTGCCGTAATCGGGTTTTCCGACGACCTGAACACCGTTCTCTGCCGTACATATGAGTTCAATCTTTTGGCATACTGTTCACAAACGATACACGAAACTACCGTAGTGGACGCTTCGCATGCGTTCAAAAACGTTATTGACGCCTGCATTCGTATCTACGCCAGCTGCAACCTCGCGACCTATACCTTTATTCCCTCCCACTACAGCGACTGGGTAAGCTTCAGCGAAGCGAACGAAAACGCCGTTGGAGATGGCAAGTTCCGCATCCGCGCGTCCGAAGCCGACAACAACGACGGTGCCTTCAAATTCACCATGCAGATCGCCTGTGCAGTCCCCACCCGCTTTGCAGAGCGTATCGCTTTTGTCTATACCATCTACGACAAAGAGGGCAACTCTATCGGTGCCGAGAAACGCGAGATCTCGGTCTCAACGCTTTATCCGACTGTTTTTGACAACGGAGATGCCGTCATGACCGCCTCCGATTTCGGCTTTGAGCGCGGCTATATTATGACCATGCTGCTCAACAATATTGAGGTAGACGGTGAAGTCGATGCCATTCTGATCGAGGCCTATTACCGCGTGGACGTCGAAAAGAACTACGTTGCTTCGCTTCTGATCACGCTCGAGGACCTCACCGAGCTCGTTACCATCGTTTGGTAAAACACATCCCCGAAAGGCAATTTACGATGAAAAAATTTTCCCTGATCCTTGTATGTCTTCTCGCAGTCGGCATACTCGCGCTTCTGGTCTCCTGCGCTGAAGTGCCTTCACCTCTGCCGATCGGCACGGTTCCCGAGACGACTGAATACCGCCCCGAATCGCTGACGATCGAATTTTATGACGAGTCTGATTACAGCGACATGACAATCTTCCGAAAATATCCCGCCGATTCAAGCGCCGCAGAGGACTCCGCCGAAGCGCCTGAAGAGGTGATTGATCCCGTTGTTTCATAATAAAAAGCTCCATAAAAAGCTCTTTGACTTTTCGTCCGAACCGACGAAAAGTCAAAGAGCTTTATGATTTTTCGCAAGAGATAGGCTCACCGACCGAAAAAAAGCGATCCTTCTGTAAATATCCGCAAAAATGGTCCGAAAGCCTTGACAGTTTCTGCAAATTCCGATAAAATAACGGTAAAGGCAAAACAAAATATCTCCCCTCGGGAGGAAGAAAAGGACGGTTTCACCATGACACAGCAACTCACACAACGCGCCCACGAATGTTTTGACAGTTATATCGCCAAATACTATAAGGATGGCAGATTCGAGCATGCCGATTTCTGGGATCACGCCGAGATCTTCGAGATCATAGACGACGCCTACGAGATCACGAAGGAACAAAAGTACGCCGACTATATCGAAGAGACCTACACCGCCTTTATTGCCGACCGCGGTGCCGATTGGGAGGGTAACCCCTATAACGACGATATTATGTGGGCAGTCATCGCCATGACGAGAGCCTATATGCTGACAGGCAAGCAAAAATATCTGGATTCCGCCAAACACAACTTTGACAAAACATGGGACCGCTCCTGGAGCGAGGATCTTGGCGGCGGTCTCTGGTGGAGAGTCGACAACCAATCCAAGAATGCCTGCGTCAACTGCCCCGGCGCTATTGCCGCCTGCGTGCTGGGTGAAGCCACGGGCGACGAAAGTTATTTTGAAAAGGCAGCTCGCGTTATGAAATGGACGCACGAGGTTCTGGCAGAGGATAACGGCAAGGTCTACGACTGTATCAATATAAACGGTGACAAAAATCAGTGGTCGTCGACGTATAATCAAGGCACCTATATCGGCGCGTATATGCTTCTTTACAAGCACTACGGCGATACCCTTTACCGCGATCGCGCCGCTGCCGCCGCAAGCTACACCATGAATGGGATGTATCACGGCGAGGTCATGGACAACGAGGACTGGGGCAACGATGTTATCGGCTTCAAGGCGATCCTCTCGCGCTGGCTAAGACTCTACGCGCTTTCCGAAAACAGGCCCGAATACATCGAATGGCTTCGTAAGAACGCCGAATCCGCTTATCTGAACCGCAATTCGGAGGGCATCATCCATACAAAATTCGCCACAAGAACGGAGGAAAAATATTACGACGTATTCGGCACGTCAGCTGCCGTCGGCGTAATGTTCAACTGCATATGAAAAAACTGTTCACGGTGATCCTTATGATAACGCTTACCTGTATGATCGCTTCCTGTGGCGGGTCCGATGAGACGACCGATAACGCCGGCACGGTGGAGTCCTCCACCGTTGAAACCACTGCCGAGACCGGACAGACGACCGAAAGCACGACTGAAAGCACTGCTGAAGAAACCACCGAGGAGGTTCCCGAAAGCTCGGTCATCTATCAAACGGTGACCAATCCCGTTTACCCGACGGGAAACGACCCCTGGATCGTTCAGCACGAGGGTAACTACTATTACTGCTATTCGGGCGGCGGAGGCGTGCGCGTCGGCAAGATCGACTCGATCGACAAGGTGACCGACCAAACGGCACGTCAGGTCTATACCGCGCCGAGCGGCACGATGTATTCAAAGGAATACTGGGCACCTGAACTACACTATATTCGCGGCGAATGGTATATCTACGTTGCCGCCGACGACGGCAACAACGAAAATCACAGAATGTACGTTCTGAAGGGAACGTCGCAGGACCCCACCGAGCCGTTTGAATTTGTCGGTCAGATCACAGATCCCACGAACAAGTGGGCTATCGACGGCACCGTGTTGACGATCGGCGATGAGCTCTATTTCGTCTGGTCTGGCTGGGAGGGCGACGTCAACGTCGCACAGAACATCTATATCGCGCATATGAGCGATCCCTGCACCATCGACAGCGAGCGCGTGCTTCTTTCTACGCCCGAATACTCCTGGGAAAAGGTCGGTACACCGTATGTCAACGAGGGTCCGACGGCACTTGTACATGAAAACGGTATCCATATCGTCTATTCGGCAAGCGGTAGCTGGACAGACCAATACTGCCTCGGCATGCTCACCCTGACAGGTGAAGACCCCCTTGATGCCGCGTCCTGGGAAAAGGCGCTTCGTCCCGTCTTCCGTTACCGTCCCGGTATTTGCTACGGGCCCGGTCACTGCTCCTTCTCTACCGCGGTCGACGGCAGTATCTGGATGATCTATCACGCCAACCTCGAAGCAGGCACGGGCTGGGGCGGCAGATCGGTATGGATCGCGCCCATCACCTTTGACGAAAGCGGCATGCCCGTCTTCGGCACACCTCAAAAAGAGGTCGAATTTCCCATTGCGATCGAATAACCGTCCCGAATCCTTTTTCTTTCACCCTCAAGAGGCGCTTACGGCATAGTCCGAAAGCGCTTCTTTTTTGTCCCGTCAGAGAAGAGACGCCTGCGGCAGAGCGTCATATACTGTTACAGAAGCACCGTTTTTCAAAAGCGGTGCCGATGGAAGATCCCACGCAAAAGAAAGGAAGGATAGCTCATGAAGGATTCTTCTTTGAATGAAAAAAGCGCCGCCTCCTTAGGGAAAATTGCCGTGATCGGCGGCGACCTGCGGCAGCTGGAGGCGGCAAAGGCCTTTGCCGCCAAGGGCTACGCCGCGTATGTATACGGGCTCGACGTCGTGGGGGAGAGTCATGATTTCGATGGCGTCGTCAAGGCGGAAAGCCTTGCCGAGGCCGTTCTTTCGGCAACACTCGTCCTGCTCCCCCTGCCGTACAGTCACGACGGCGTTACGGTGAACGCACCGCTTTCGACGAAAAAAATCAAGATCGCCTCGCTTTTTCCGCTTCTCTCCAATCGGCAGAAGCTTGCGGCGGGCTTACTCGGTGCCGCCCTGCCCGAGGGCTTTGAGGCATTCGACTACGCTGCGAGCGAGACCTTTGCCATTCGTAACGCCCGCGCAACGGTAGAGGGCGCGCTTGCCCTTGCCATCCGCGAAATGCCGATCACGCTTTCCGGCGCATGCGCGGCGGTGGTGGGCTACGGCAGGATCGGCAAAATGCTTGCCGACACCCTGCGCGCACTCGGTAGCGAGGTCACGGTGATCGCAAGAAAGCCGCAGGACCGCGCATGGGCGTGGGCGCAGGGGCTTCACGCGATCGACTACCCCGAATTGCCCGGGCAGGCAACACGCTTCGACGTCCTCTTCAACACCGTTCCCACGACTGTCATCGAGCGCGACACCCTTGCCCATATCAAAAAAGAGAGCGTGATCATCGAGCTCGCCTCTCTGCCGGGCGGCGTGGCACTTGCCGCCGCCAAGGAGCTTGGCATCGAGGTAATCCGTGCCCCCGGGCTTCCCGGAAAATATTCGCCGCGCACGGCGGGCAACATCATTGCCGACTGCGTGGCAGACGCCTTCGGGCTGTGACGCGAAAGAGGCCGATATGAACGGTACACAGATCAAACCAACGGTCGGCTTTGCCTTTTGCGGCTCGTTCTGCACGCTGACGGACGCCACGAAGGCACTCTCTGCTTTGCAGGAAAATTATACGACGCTTCCCATCTTCAGCGAGCGTATGGCAAGCACCGATACGCGATTCGGCAAGGCGCAGGATATCACCGCACGTATTGAAGCGATCGCTCGGCATCGCGGCATACGCACGGTGGAGGAAGCCGAAGCAATTGGCCCGATGAAGCTGTTGGACGCCATGGTGATCGCCCCTTGCACCGGCAACACGCTTGCCAAGCTCGCACTCGGCATCACCGACGGATGCGTCACGATGGCGGCAAAGGCGCACCTGCGCAATAACCGCCCGCTCCTGATCGCGCTCGCCTCCAACGATGCGCTCTCGGCGGGACTGCGTAATCTCGGCATGCTGACGGTACGCAAAAATATCTATTTCGTGCCGCTGGGACAGGACGATCCCGTCAAAAAGCCAACATCGCTCGTTGCCGATTTCACGAGACTTACCGCATCGCTTGAGGAAGCGCTTGCAGGCAGGCAGATACAGCCGCTTCTTCTTCGCTGAGGGCGCACAAACAGCCGCCTGCTTCATAGAATGAAAGAGGGAGCGGCGGCAAAAGCCGCCGCTCCCTCTTTTCAACGACACGTTACAAAGTGAAAGGACTGTCACCTATGAGCAAATGCATCATCACGTTGCCGTCCATGACATTTGCGCAAAAAGCAAGAAAGGCTTTGACGGCAAACGGATTTGACGCCACGGCGGAGAAGCTGACGCCCGAGCAAGCCGAAAAAGGGTGCGGCTGGGGCGTCGCTCTGCCCTGCCGCAGCACCGAGGAAGCCCTGCGCGTTCTCGACGTATCGGATATCCCCTGGAAACGCATCTTGCGAGGCTAACGCTGTATTTTCAAAAAAGGAGGCTGAACGAATGTCTTTTGTCTATCTGGACAACGCTGCCACGAGCTACCCGAAGCCGGATGGGGTAGCAGAGGCAGTGCTTAGCGCCACGAAAGAGGCAGGCGGCAATCCCGGACGCTCGTCACACACGCTTGCACGGCGTGCGGCTGACCTCGTCTACGATTGCCGCGAGGCGCTGGCGGCACACTTCGGCGGAAAAGCGGAGCGCGTGGTCTTTACAGAGAACGCAACCTACGCATTAAACCTTGCCATCACGGGACTTCTGCCGAAGGGCGCGCACGTTCTTCTCTCGAATATCGAGCATAACGCCACCCTGCGCCCTGTCGCTTCTTTGGCAAGGGAGGGCGTAAGCTACGATTTTTTCTCGGCAGAGGGGCACTTCGAGGGAGATACGGAAAGCGTGCTTGCTTCGCTGAAAAGCAAGCTGAGGCATAACACCGCCGCTATTATTGCCTGCCATCGCTCGAATATTCTGCCGATCGAATTGCCGCTTGAGCCGATCGCCGATTTTGCCGGACGTCACGGGCTGTATCTCATCGTCGATGCCTCGCAATCGGCGGGAAGCACGAGAATAGACGTCGACAAGCTCGGCATCTCCGCCCTCGCCGCCCCCGCGCATAAGGGACTCTTCGGCATTCGAGGATGCGGCTTCGTCCTGTTTGGCAAGCATATCGAGCCTTCCCGCCTCACGCCGTTGATCGCAGGCGGAAGCGGCAGTGATTCAGAAAGCCTTGCCATGCCAAACATCCTGCCGGAGCGACTTGAAGCGGGCACGCTGCCTGTCGAAGCTATTGCCGCGTTAAAGGCAGGCGTTGACTTCGTGGAGCGCGTGGGTATAGATACCGTTCGCCAAAAGGAGGAATACCTTGCCGCCTATCTTCGCGAAAGACTGCTCGGCATACGCGGCATCAGGCTTTATTATCCCCGACGCACGGCAGGCAGTACCCTGCTCTTCAACCTCGCCGACAAAAGCCCCTCTTCAGTTGCCGCCTTTTTGAACGGGCGCGGCATCGCCCTGCGCGAGGGACTGCACTGTGCGCCGCTTGCACACCGCCTTTCGGGTACGCTTATCACGGGCGCTCTTCGTGCGTCATTCGGCTATTTCAACACGCGCGAGGACGCCGACGCCCTCGTCGCGGCGCTCAGGGATATCGCAAGGGTGTAAAACAAGCAAGCGGAGCTTTGGCACTATGCCCCTGAGGACACAGCGCCAAAGCTCCGCTTGCTGATTCGGTTTATTTATTCGCTCTTTTGAGAAAGCCCCGTCAGCATCCTCCGACGTACCATATCGCTGAGCTCGAAGGAATTGACGGTATCGTAGATAGCGGGATCGATCACGTCAACGACGTCGAGATAGATATGCGTGCGGCGGAAGGGGAAATTCCTGACGACCTTATCGGTGTTCTTCACAGTGAAGATAACGAGAGGTGCGCCCGACTTTTTGGCAATTGAGAAAGGGGCGGCGCGAAAGGGGAGAAGCTCGCCCGTCTTACTGCGCGTGCCCTCAGGGGAGACGCCGACCGACGCGATCCCCTCACGCACCCATGCTGCCGCCTTGTCGGTGGTCTTTTTGGCTTTCAAGGGACTCTTTCTGTCGATCACAAGGTAGCCGCTCTTATGCATGTACTTGCCCACAATAGGGAGCTTTTCATTTTCAGGCTTCGAGATCATCACGAAGCGCTTGATCGGCACATAGACCATCAGCGCAAGAGGATCGAAGATCGAAAGATGGTTGTATACCGCCACGAAAGCGCCTTCGGGCAGCTTTTCAAGCCCCGACACGTGTACCTTGGCACGGAAGATGAGCAACATCTGCCGAATGGCAAGCACCATGACACGGTAAAAAAAGGGCGAGGGCTTATCGACCTCTTTCTTCTTGTTGACGAAAAGACCGACCACACCGGCAAGAAGCACGAACACGACGAAAACGACGAGGTATAGCGGAAAATACATCAGGATCGGCAGAAAATACCAATACCACGCCGTGTACAGCCCCGTCAGATAGAATATACCTACCGACAGCAGAGCGCTGATAATTGAAAAAATGACTGTCAAAGCAGAGATCCCTCCCAAGCGGCAGCTATGGCCGCGTACCGCCCGAAGCGGTCAGATAGTTTACTTGTTTTCATCCTTTGTCTTTGAGACGCGTTTGCCCCGTTCCAGCGGAAAAGCACCGTTTTTCGGCGGCTTTCTTTTCTTTTTGACCGAGTAACCGAATGAGCCGATCTTTTTGCCGAGCGCAAAATAGTCGCCGTGCACGTAGGCAAGAAGTCCCGCCTTTTCAAGAGCAAGCCTGCCGCTTTGCTCGATCAGATCCTCCTTGACCGCTACGGAGAGAATGTCGGCAAGGAACATATCGTGCGTGCCGAGCTCGATGATCTCGCTGACGCGGCATTCAAGCGACACGGGACATTCGGCAATGGAGGGCGCGGTGACCGAGAGGGACTTCTCCGCCGTCAGACCGCAGACGGCAAACTTGTCAACGTCCTTGCCCGAGCGCACGCCGCAAAAATCGCAGGCACGAACGAGCGAAGACGGAACGAGATTGATGACGAACGAGCCGCCTTCCCTGATAAGACCGTAAGAATAGCGCGATTTGCGAAGCGAGATATAGGTCTTTGGCGGCTGTGTGTTAATGATACCGGTCCACGCTACCGTAAGAGCGTTCGGCTTTTCAACGCTTCCCGCGCTGACGAGCACGGCAGGCAGAGGCGCAAGCAACGCGCCGCCCTTCCAAAAGACCTTTGCCATCATGACCGCCTTTCCCTCAGACGAACACTTCCGAGACTTTTCAAGCGTTACCCGTCCTTATTGGCAAGAAACATACGGTAACCGCTTTATTTTACCACAGCCGCTCTCTTTTTGCAAGTGATTTTTCACTTTCCTCACGTGTCTTTTTCATTCACAGTTTGTTTTCAATAAGTTCATATTTTATAAGCGTTTTACTCTTGACGAAAGAGGACTTTTAAGGTATAATGAAGATGCTGAAAAAGTATCTTTTTCACAAATTTCTCTCTTTTCTCGAAAAGGACTTTTGCGCGGATTGCCGACCGTCGCGAAGGTCCTTTTCCCTTTTTGCGCCTCTTGCTTTTTCGCATCACTCCCGTAATGGAAAACCGCAAAAAACATCCTCAGAATCGATAAAAAACGACACTTTTCTCTTGCAAAAGAGGCGTTTGTTCTGTATAATACACCTATAGGGGACGGTCTTTCGTCCCCACGCCGTCACGTTGAAAAGGAGACTTTCGTATGCTATACGCCACGCTCTTCGGCAGGTTTTCTCTTTCGGTGGGAGAGGGAGCGATCCTCCGTGAACACGAAGCATCCCCCAAGCTGCTCTCGGCCCTTGCCTATCTTACGGCAAATATGAACAAGCGCATCCCGATAAGGAGCTTCAGCCGCTTTCTGCACGAAGGGCAAAACACCTCTTATGCCGCTGCAAGCGACAGCCTTGTCAAGACCGCGCTTCACCGCGTACGCCATCTGATCGCACCCCTTCAGAAGGAAGATCCCAACGTCACCCTGATCTGCCGTGACGGCGGCATCTACTTCTCCCCCGACCTTGTCTTTTCCTCGGACGCCGAGCGATTCGACTCGCTTTACAAAGCACTCCGTTCCGTCTCGGAGGAGGACAGAGCGAAGGACCGCGCGCACACACGCTTTTGCTATGAGCGGCTCTTTTCGCTCTATCAAGGCGAATATCTCCCCTTCGTAACAAATGACGATACGATCATCGCCACGCGCGCAAGATACCGCGCCGACTATCTGACCCTCTGCGAGGACTATTTCGATCTTCTCGCAGACGATAAGGACTACGCCACCCTGATCGAAAAGGCAAGCGAAGCGATCGCCATCGATCCCTACTGCGAGGCCTTTTACTACCACAAAATACGCGCCTTTGCACAAAAGGGCGACGTCCGCACCGCACTGCTTCTCTTTGAAAGCATTGAAACGCTCCTCAAAAACCGTTTTCACGTCAACCCCTCGGCAAGACTGCGCGCCCTCAAGACGACTCTCTCGCCGCTTGAAGATACCGAAAGCGCCTCTTCCGCTCTTGCGTCCTTGCGGATACTCGACGCACCGCTTTCCGTCGAGTCGTTTGCCGCTCTCCTTCGCTATCTTGAAGCAAGCAACAAAGCCGGAAATACCCTCTTCGTGCTTATAAAAGCCGAAGAGGACATCTTGCCCGTGCTTCTGAAGAAGCTTGCCGAAAGCCTGCCCCGCAGCACGGCGCTTGCACAGCTATCCGCCGTCTCTCTGGGCATGCTCTGCGACAAAGACGAGCTTCAACGCCTTTGCTTGCGGGAAAAGCTGACGAAGGACGCACTCCCCTTCGTCTGGGAGGAACACCCTATCGGCTGAATACAAAAAAACCAAGCCAAACGATTGACTTTATAAGACAAATGGGCTATAATATTAAAGTACGGAAGTTTTTTCCTTAAATCTATTCTCTATTGAAAGAAGTGATCGAATCCATGTCCTTTGAAAACACAGACACCGTCAAAAGAGGCGGTATTTCGGTTAAGACCGAGCATATATTTCCCGTCATCAAGAAGTGGCTTTATTCCGAAAAAGAAATTTTTCTGCGCGAACTCGTATCAAACGCCTGTGACGCAGTCAGCAAATTAAAGCGTCTTGATTCTCTCGGAGAGGTATCCCTCGACGAAGCCGAGCGTTTTACCGTTACCGTCAGGATCAACGAAGAGGAAAAGACGCTCACCGTTTCCGACAACGGTATCGGCATGACCTCGGAGGAGGTCGAAAAGTACCTCTGCAATATCGCCCTCTCGGGTGCTGCCGACTTCATCGAGCAGTATGAAAAGGGTGACAACGCAGGCGGCATCATCGGCCATTTCGGTCTCGGCTTTTATTCGGCATTCATGGTCGCCGACACAGTCGATGTCCTCACAAGATCCTATCTCGGCACACCTGCCGTCAAGTGGACCTTCGACGAAGAGGGCAACTACACCGAAGAAAGCTATACCGGCGACAAGGCACGCGGCACCGATATCATCCTCCATATCAACGAAGAGGGCGAGGAATACCTGAAGGCCTCCAAATGCCGCGAGGTGCTTGACAAATACTGCAGCTTCATGCCGGTGGAGATCTATTTTGAAAACGCATCGGATGAACAAGGCGAAGAAGCACCTGCCCCGATCAATGACACCGAGCCGCTTTGGCGCAAACGCCCCTCGGACTGCACCGATGAAGAATACACCGCCTTTTATCAGAAGGTCTTCCAAGACTACCGTGAACCGCTTTTCCATATCCACCTCGACGCCGATTACCCCTTGAATTTCAAGGGCATTCTCTACTTCCCCGCGATCAAAAACGAATACGACACGCTCGAAGGTCAGGTCAAGCTCTATTACAATCAGGTCTTCGTCGCGGACAACCTCAAGGAGGTCATCCCCGAATACCTCCTGCTTCTGCGCGGCGTGCTCGACTGCCCCGAGCTGCCTCTCAACGTCTCACGCTCCTATTTACAGAATAGCGGCTACGTCGCCAAGATCTCTCAGCATATCACCAAGAAGGTCGCCGACAAATTAAACGCCCTTTTCAACAACGAGCGCGAAAAGTTCGAAGGCTTCTGGAAGGATCTCAAGATCTTCGTTGAATACGGTTGCCTGCGTGACAAAAAGTTCTACGAGCGAGTCAAAGGCGTTCTGCTCCTCAAAACGACAGACGGCAACTCTCTCTCTCTCGACGAATATCTCGAAAAAGCCAAGGATACGCACGAAAATAAGATCTACTACACCTCCGACAAGGTACTGCAGGCACAATACGTCAAGATGTTTGAGGATAAAGGCATCACCGTTGCCGAATTAACGAGTCCTCTTGACCTTCAGTTCGTCTCCTTCCTTGAAAACGAGCGCGGCGTCAAGTTCCTGCGCATCGATGCCGATACCGAGCTTCTGAAGGCCGAGGGCGAGGCCTATGAAAACGAGGCTCTTGCCACACTCTTCAAGGAGATCGGCGGCGAAGACATGACCGTCAGATTTGAAGCGCTTGCCGACGCGAGCGTCCCTGCGCTTCTCACCGTTTCGGAGGAAGAGCGCCGCTTTGCCGATATGATGAAGCTGTACGGCGGCATGGGCGGGGGCATGGGCGACGCACACGGCCGCGTCCTCGTTCTGAACACAAAGAACTCCCTCGTTATGACGCTTGCCGACAAGACTGATCTTGCCTTCGGCAAGGAAGCGGCAAAGCAGATCTTCTCGCTCGCCTTGCTTGCTCAAAGACAGCTTACGGCTGAGGAGCTCTGCGAATTTCTCAAGGGAAGCTACTCCGCGCTTGAAAAGGCACTTCTCGGCGAAGCATGAAGGAAGTGCTTCTGACCGTTGCCGAAAATCTTTCGGACGAGGTCGCCCGTCTTCGCCGTCTTCTCGACCGCCTGCCACTCTATCTTGACGATATCGCATCTCTCGTTGCATCAGGACAGACCGATATGGGCGACGAGGAGGCAGCCCTCGCCTTCTCCCATCTGAAGGAACGCCTTACCGAGCTTCTCGATAAGGGCAAAAGGAAAGACGAAACGCCTTTGACCAACACACTGCTTTCGGGCTTTACGCCGATCCTCTCTGCCGAGATCGCGCGCCTTCTCATTGAGAAAACATCGATCACAAGCTACCTGCCTGTTTACGATAACGCCCCCACAAGGGTGGCATATTTTCGCAACGCGTATTCAGACCAAGCCTATCGCCGCTTCGCAAAGGAGCTCAGCGAGCCGACGGTCAGCTATTACGAGAGCTTTGCCGCCGTCTGTGAGGAGCTTTACGCCGAGCGATGCGAGCTGGCCATTCTCCCCGTCTCCTCCTCGCGTGACGGAAGGCTTTTTTCCATGGAAAAGCTCATGATGAAATACGACCTTGCGCCCACGCTTCTCTCCACCGTCCCCACCTCGGACGGCGAAACACTCACCTTTGCCCTCCTCGCCAACGCGCCCACCGTGTTTGAAGGGGCAGATCGCCTCGCACTCGTCCTTTACGACGACTGCGAGGAGGCGCTTTCCCGCCTGCTCAGCGCGGCGTGTCACCTGAACTGCCGCCTCAGTGCCTGCAAGGTACTGACCGAGAGCCACACGAGTGGCTTTGCCCACGCGTGGCAGCTCGAGCTTGTCGCCAAAACGCCCAAAGACCTGCTTGCGCTCTGGTTGCTTCTCCTCTTCGAGTATCCGCACCATCTGCTCTCGGGCATATTCAAACAGCTTGATTAAATTACTATTCCGAAAGGACCTTTCACTATGTCTAAAACCTACGTCTACAAAACAAAAGGCACGTGTTCCCGTGAGATCACCGTCGTGCTGGACGGTGACACCGTCGAATCGGTCAGCTTCCTCGGCGGCTGTCACGGCAATCTGCAGGGTGTATCCGCCCTCGTAAAAGGCAGAAACGTGGATGAAGTCATCGCCACGGTCTCGGGCATCAGATGCGGCTTCAAGAACACCTCCTGCCCCGATCAGCTCGCCCAAGCGCTTGCAGAAGCCAAGGCGGCTGAATAAATCACACGCATTCGCGCTCCAGGGCGCATTATTCTGAAGGGAGTTATTGTATGGATTATCTACAGCATTACCAAAGATGGCTTGCCTCCGACAAGGTGGATGAGGCCACAAAGGCTGAGCTCCGCGCCATTGAACAAGACAGCCAAGAGATCAAATTCCGCTTTATTTCCTATCTCGCCTTCGGTACGGGCGGTCTGCGCGGCACGATGATCGCAGGTATGAACGCCATGAACGTCTATACCGTTGCTCACGCCACGCAGGGCTTTGCCAACCTCATTCTCAGGGAGGGCAAGGCTGACCGCGGTGTCGTCGTCGCACACGACAGCCGCAACAATTCCGACCTCTTTTCTCATGTCGCGGCAGAGGTCTTTGCCGCAAACGGCATCAAGGTCTATTTCTTCGATTCCCTGCGTCCCACACCCGTCCTCTCCTTTGCCATCCGTCATCTCGGCACGATCGCGGGTGTCAACATCACAGCATCCCACAATCCCAAGGAATACAACGGCTATAAGGCGTATTGGGAGGACGGCGCGCAGCTCTCGCTTGAGCAGGCAGACCTCGTCTGCTCCTACATCAACGCCACCGATATTTTTGACGGTGTCAAGCGCATCGACTTCAACGAAGGTGTCGCTTCGGGCGTGATCGAGATCATCGGCACCGTTATTGACGACGCCTTTATCGAAAACGTCACGGCACAGCTCGTCGACAAGACAGCCATCCCCTCGATTGCCAATGACCTGAAGGTCGTTTACACCCCGCTGCACGGCTGTGGCTACCGTCTCGTTCCCGAAGTGCTTCGCCTTTGCGGCCTGAAGCATCTCTATACCGTGGGCGAGCAGATGGTGATCGACGGCAACTTCCCCACCGTCAAAAACCCCAATCCCGAATATCCCGAAGCCCTTTCGCTCGGTGCAAGGCTCGCGGAGAAGGTTGGCTCCGATCTCGTGGTCGCCACAGACCCCGATGCAGACCGCGTCGGCATCATGGTACGCGACAGCCGGAACCGCTTCGTCACCATCACGGGCAATCAGGCAGGTGCGCTTCTTCTCGATTATATCCTCACGGCTTACGAGAATACGAACACCATGCCCGAGAAGCCCTACGCTGTGAAGACGATCGTCACCACCGAGCTTGCCACGAGGATCTGCCGCGCACATAACGTAGATCTCTACAACGTGCTCACAGGCTTCAAGTTCATCGGTGAAGTCATCAAGAATCACGACGATGTAGGCAACGGTCACTACCTCTTCGGCTTTGAGGAGTCCTACGGCTATCTGAAAGGCACCTACGCAAGAGACAAGGACGCAGTCGTTGCTGCCATGCTGATCGTTGAAATGGCGGCATACTATAAAAAGATGGGTATGACGCTCTACGATGCACTCATGAACATGTACGAAAAGTACGGCTATTTCAAAGAAACGACGGTCAACGTCACGATGCCCGGTCTTGACGGCGTTGAGAAAATGCAGGCGCTCATGAACACCCTCCGCAAGGCACCCCCTGTCGAGATCGGCGGTAAAAAGGTAGTTGCCATCCGCGACTACGCCAGCAAGACAGTCACCGACCTTATCACGGGTGAAGTCACTCCGACAGGTCTTCCTGCCTCCAATGTCCTTTACTTTGAGTGCGAGGGCGGGAACGTGGTCGTCGTGCGTCCTTCCGGCACCGAACCCAAGATCAAGCTCTACCTCCTCGTCAACGGCACATGCCAAGCTTCGTGTGAGGCAACGCTCGACGCCTTCAAAAAGACGGTCGAGGCGTGGACTTAACCGGGCAAACCGTGAAAAGACACTGGGAAAATTGCCTTTTCAAAAAGGACTTTTCCCGGTTTCTTTGCTTTACGAAAGCCATAAAACGAAAGGAAATCAGCCATGTTAACAGATACCTTATCCAAGCTGAAGGCGGGCTTTGCCGCCGGTACGCACACTGAAGTGCGCCTGCAGTGCAACACCACCGCCTCGGTATCGCTCTTCTGCGGTAATCAGGTAGGCAACGCACAGAACAAGACCTCAGGCGTCTCTGCAAGAGTCTTCAAAAACGGTGTGTGGGGCTTTTCCTCTGCCGCCGACACGTCAGAGGAAGCGGCAAAGAGCGTGCTGGCCGCAGCCACCGATAACGCCGTCTTTCTCGACTCGCGCGTAAAGAATCCACCCGTATCGCTTCCCGCAATCGAGAAAGACCATTACCAAAGCCCGATCGCCGTCACCCCCTGCGAGCAGCGGCTTTACACCGAATTCTGCCGCGAGGTGGACGCGTATATCCTAAAAACCTATCCCGACCTCGCCAGCCGCTTTGTTTCCTCACGCTACGAATGCTTTGAAAAGCTGCTCGTCACGTCGGACGGCTATTCAAGTCACCTCGTTGCGCCGCGCTCCTACATATACGTACAGCTGACGGCAGAGGGCAAGGACGGCTCTCCGCTTGAGCTTTTCGATCCTTACGGCGGCTCGGGCGTCTTTACCGACAATTTCACCGATCCCGCGCTCCTCTTTCCGAAGATCGATACGCTGTATGAAAAGCTGATGCATAAGCGTGAAGGCGTATTTCCGGAAGCAGGCAGGAAGACTGTCATTCTCGACGGTATGCTGGCAGGCATGCTGGCACATGAGGCGGTCGGTCATACGGTAGAGGCAGACCTCGTGCTGGGCGGCTCGGTTGCGGCACACAACCTCGGCAAAAAAGTGGCATCCGACCTCGTCACACTGGTCGATTTTGCCCACACCTACGAGGGTGCGCCCGCGCCCCTTCCCGTCTATGTAGACGATGAAGGCACACCCTGCGAGGACGCCATGATCATCGACAAGGGCATTCTGACGGGCTATCTCAACAACCGTGAGAGTGCTCTGCATTTCGGCATGAAGCCGCAGGGCAACGCTCGCGCCTACGCGTTCTCGGACGAGCCTCTTATCCGCATGCGTAATACCGCCATTCTCCCCGGCACGTCCAAGCTTGAGGATATGATCGCCTCGGTAGAGGACGGCTATTACCTCATTGACACCAACAACGGTCAGGCAGACACCACAGGTGAATTTATGTTCGGTGTATGCATGGGCTACGAGATCAAAAACGGCAAGCTCGGCAGAGCGATCCTCGACACCACTATTTCGGGCGTTGCCTTTGATATGCTGAAGACGGTCGATATGGTCTCTGACGAGATGGTCTGGTCAAGCTCCGGCTACTGCGGCAAGAAACAGCCGATGCCGGTCGGCATGGGCGGTCCGGCACTCCGTTGCCAAGTGACGATGGGCGGTAGATAAGCGTGTGCCCGAAGGCATCCGCTTATCAAACGTGACAGAAAGGAATCGTAAGTATGATCGATCTTAAAGCTTTAACGCAAACTATTATTGATAAATGCATAGCGGCAGGCGCAGATATGGCAAAATGCTCTGCATCGAAGAACGAGGTGCGCGAATTCAACGTAGACGGAGGCAAGTTTTCCCTCTTTCGCACCCTTTTCAACAATTCGCTCGGTATCACCGTATTTAAGGACGGTAAGAAAGGCAGCATGAGCATCAACCGCTTCGACGATGAAGCGATCGACGAGGCAATTGCCGGCTGCTTTGCGGCAGCAGAAGCCGCTGCTCCCGACAAGGATTGGGATCTTTGCCGCGAGGCGCACAGCTATGATATCACCGATGGCTGTCCCGTGGTCGATACCGAAAAGCTCTTTGAAAGAAGCGAAGAGCTCAAGACCACCATCGAAAAAGACTATCCCCTCATCCTTATGGAGCAGATGATCATTGACCACAACGGCTATGAGTCTGTTTTTCGCACCTCCTTCGGCGGATGCTTTTGCCGTGTATCGGGCAGCTATCAGGTCTCGCTGATGTTCTCGGCACACGAGGGCGAGGTCGCCTCCTCCTTCTTCGGCGCAGGCGTAACCACCGAAAGCCTTGATACCCCCTTCATCGAGCTCGGCAATATCCGTCAAAGCCTTTCCGACGTACAGAAGCAGCTCTACACCGAGCCCGTTGAGGGCAAGTTCATAGGCACGATGGTTCTGCCGCCCGACGCCGTTGCCGAATTTATCGGCTCAGCCCTCGGCAACTTCGTCACCGACACCCCTCTCATCGACGGCACAAGCATCTGGAAGGACGCCCTCGGCACGCAGGTCGCCGACGAGCGTCTCACCGTTTCGAGTAAGCCCCACGATCCCCGCATCGTCGGCGGCTCGTTCTGCACGGCAGACGGCTTCCTCGCCGAGGACTACGATATCATCAAAAACGGCGTGCTTGAGCACTTCATGCTCTCGCTTTATTCCGCCAACAAGACCGGCAACAAGCGCGCTCCAAACGATAGCTGGGATCTTGTGATCGAACCGGGCGACGTCGACTACGAGGAGATGATCAAAAGCATCGAGCGCGGCATCGTGGTCGGCAGATTCTCAGGCGGCAGCCCGAACGCCAAGGGCGACTTCTCCGGCGTTGCCAAGAACAGCTTCCTCATTGAAAACGGCAAGATCACGAAAGCCTTACGCGAGACGATGATCAACGGAAACCTTGCCGACCTCTTCAAGAGCATTGTCTCGATCTCGAAGGAAGTACTCGTGAACGGCGGTTCTGTCCTTCCCTCCATTTCCTTCTCGGGCGTTACGATCTCGGGTAAGTGAGCTGCGTTTTAAGAAGAGACGCATATCGGGCGCCTTTTCCCCTGAGAGCCCTTTCTCTGAGCTTCAACACGGCTCAATCAAAACAAGTGCTGACATAAGGGGCTGTTTCAAATTGATTTTTTGAAACAGCCTTCTATACAAAAGCAACAAAAAAATCAAGGTCATCCATTCCGGAGACCTTGATTTTTTTGTTAAGGCTGCACCTGGCGTTCACCTTTTGTTCATGCTGTGAGACAGCCCCTTTTTTATCATTTTTCTGTGTCTTTATTTGCCGTCTCTCAGGCTGTGAAGTGCCACGAGAACTGCCTGCTCAGCCCAGCCGACCTGGTGAATGACGTAGGTCTCATTCTGATTCCAGGTAACCGACTTGGTTGCCTGATAAGGAAGAATGCCCGTTGCCGTATCGCGGTTGGCATAGGCAATGGCAAGATGCTTGCCGAAATGCCCCATCAAGGTATTCGACAAAGTCGGATCGTAGTCGTACAGCTCGTAATACGCCTCGCAAAGGATTGCCGCAAACCACGGGTCTCCCGAAAAATACCGCTTGTTCACCGTGCTGTCCGTCGCATAGAAGGTCTTGTACGCCGCCTTAGCGGTGTTCGTTGCGTCATTGAGGTATTCTGCCTTTTTCGCCTCGTCCTCGGTGATATCGTAAAGCGCGAGGTTGGCGAGGATCATACTGCCCGAATTGTAGGAATAATGCACCTTGTTGACACTGCCGTCCTTGCGCACACCGTCAACGATCACGGTGTGGATGCCGTTCCAATAGTCGTAGCTCTGCGGCGTGTTCTGCATCTTCTTGCAGAAGGTATAAAACCTCTCTGCCCATTCGGTGTAAAAGCTGCGGTCTTCTTCGTTTTCGGCAAGACTTGCAAGCTTTGCGTTGACGATAATAGCACAGGCATTAGCGCTGAGCCCTCTTTCAAGATTCTGCGCGTCGGCTGTGTCTTTAAGACCGTCTTCACTCCAGACGATGCCGCCGAGCGTATCGTCCCAGCCCGAAAGCACCCAATTGTTCACGCGGATGGCTTCCTCAAGATACCACTCGTCACCAAGGATCTCGTAGGCGCGCAGGAAATTGCGTGCCACCCAGATATTATCGTCAAAGAAGCAGGTGCCCGAGCCAAAAGAGGGAATGCGTCCTCGCGCCGAATGATACTTGACCGAATTGGCAGCGGCGTTACTGCCGGGGCTGCGCTGACGGAAATACGCAAAATTGTTGATCATCTGACGGAAGATCTCAAGCTGCTCGGTATCTTCGGGATAGAGCTTGCAAACGTAGTACTGCATGCCAACGCCGCAGAAATTCGACCAGAGATAGCCCGACTGATCGTTATTGTAGTATTCAAGCAGGTTGATATACGCATCGTCGCCGTTAGCGCCCGACACGCCGTAGAGTGAAAAGATCGTTTCGACCATATCCATAGCACATACCTCCTCGTCAGTGGGACGCTCGACCTGCGTCGTGACTGCCACCGTGGTTTCTTCAGACGTTTCCTTTGTCGTTGTCTCATCCGTCGTCTCGTCAGCCGTCGTCTCGTCGCCGCCACCGCAGGCAACAAAGCAAACGGCTATGAGAAAGAGCGCAAGAAGGAGCGCCGTTATTTTCAAATAAATCCTCATACGTCTCTCCTTGTTAGCTTAATCTTCTGATGTGATTATATCACATCGGCAGGCAAAACGCAAGCTTTTTTTCATGCCTCTCCGCTCTTCCTGTGTTTTCATGCCTCTCCGCTCTTCCCGCAAGAAAACGGCACGCCGTCCATACCCTGCCCGAAGGCATCGCACAGACAGACGCGCCGTTAACTTGGTATATGGACTTAACCGACCTTTTCTTCGAGGTACTTCACGACGTCGCCGACGGTGATAAACTCACGGAGGTCATCGTCTTCGATCTCAAGATCAAATTCCTCTTCGCAAGCGCAGATGAGGTCTGCAAGCTCAAGGGAGTTAATGCCGAGGTCGTTGATCAGCTCTGCATCGAGGGTAACTTCGGAGGCTTCAACGTGAAGGTCGTTGACAAGAATGGTTTTGATGCGTTCAAACATGATTAAAATCTCCTGAAATATATAAAAATATTTTTGGTTACTGTACTTTATAGCGCTTGATCTTCTTGGTGGTAGTCTTTTCAAACTCGGTGTCGCGAAGCTCAACGTCGTGAATCTGCTTGAAGACGGGAAGTGACTTGTTCACCTCGTTGACCGCGTTTTTCAGGCTTTCGTAGATCTCGTCGCGCGACATACCCTCACACTTTTCCTCATTCGGGAAAATGAGTGCGGTAATAACCACCTCGCCAACAGCGTTCTTTCTGCCGACGACGACTGTCTCCCGGATCATATCGATCGGTGCAAGATACTGCTCGATCTCTTCGGGGTAGATGTTCTTGCCGTTGCTCAGAATAATAATATTCTTCTTGCGTCCGGTAATATGCAAGTAGCCGTCCTTATCTACGAAACCGACGTCGCCCGTCTTGAACCAGCCGTCCTCGGTAAAGACTTCCGCGGTCGATTCGGGATCCTCAAAGTAGCCAAGCATAACGTTGCCGCCCTTGACGAGGATCTCGCCGGTTTCCTGACCTGCGTCGATCTCAGCCTTGACCTCGCACTGCTCAACCGCCGTACCGACCGTACCCGCGCGGCTTTTGCCGAGACGGTTGACAGCGACAAGCGGCGCACATTCGGTGATGCCGTAGCCGTTCAGGATCGGCACGCCAAATGCGTCAAACTCATCGATAAGGCGCTGATCGAGCGGCGCTCCGCCGCAGACGATGCTTTCAAGCTCGCCGCCGAAGACGGACAGGATCTCGCCGAAGAACTTCTTACGCAGGTCAATGCCCACCTTACGCAGGGCGTTGCTGAGCTTCATGGCGGTCCTGACCTTCTTGGTCATGCCCTTCTTCTCGATGTTATCCCATATCCTCTTGTAAAGCGTTTCTACAAAAAGCGGTACGAAAAGAATGGCAGTGGGCTTGAAGGCGGCAATATTCTTGACGACGTGCTTGATGCTGTCGTTGATATAGGTCGTACAGCCCTTGTTGGTGGCCGCAAGATGACCGCAGGTCATTTCATAGGTGTGGTTGATCGGAAGCACCGACAGGACCTTTGTCTCGTTGGTAATGTGGTGCATCGAGAGGCAGGAGGAGTTGCAAGCGGCGGCAAGATTCTTCTGCGAGAGGAGAATACCCTTGCTGGTGCCTGTCGTGCCCGAGGTAAAGAGAATGGCGCAGGGCTTTTCGAGATCGAGTTCAAGATCAAGATAGCTGCGATCACCCGCTTCAAGCGCCTCGGCGCCAATTTTCTGCAGAGCATTCCACGAGATGAAGCGTTCCTTGCCCTCTTCCTCTTCAGTCATCGTAACGGGAATGAAGTAACGAATACCTTCCACGCGATCGGCAATGGCGCTCATGCGCTTGTTCTGCGTGTCTGTATAGACCACAGCCTCGGCATGCGAGCGGATGAGAAAGTTCACAAGCTCCGCGTCGCTGAGCTCCTTGTCAAGCGGCACGATGACACCGTTGCCGTTGACCGTGGCGTAATACGCGACGATATAGGAGGGGTGCGTTTCACCGATCACAGCAACCGTTTTGCCGAGAAGACCGAGCTTGGAAAACGCCGTACCGAGATTGTTCATCTCGCGAAGAAAATCGTTGTAGCTGAAGTGGACTTCTTCCTTCTTCTTTTTGTCTTTATAAATATATCTCGTCTTATCGCCGTAAAGCTGCGCACTCGTAACGATCAGATGCCGCAGATCGGTGATAATCTTGTCCTGAAAGACTGGTTTGTTCATAATCATCACTATCCCTTTCTATACTTGTAGCGTCCCGGCGCCGTCTCAGCACACACTGTGCTGATTAGTACTAAGCCCCAAAAAAATGGGGCACACACTACACGGAAGGTATTATAAACCATTTTTCCCCGTTTGTCAATAGCCATTTCTTCGTAATTGAAAGATTTCATTTTCACTACCCAATCTATTATTCACAATTTAAATTGTCTTTCCACGGTTTTAGGAAAAGAACCTTTTACAATTCCACGCCACACGTTTTTATAATACCACGCTCTCAAAGAAAAACACACAGCCCTCCCCGTTTCAGGCACGAAATAGTTGCCGTTTTTGAAAAAGTCGGGTTGATTTCACAGTTTTTTTATGATATAATGAGCTATCATCCCTTATCGGGAAACACCTGGAGGATACAAAATGAAGATCTTATTTCAAGGCGACAGCATCACCGATGCGGGCAGAAACCGCTCGGATATTCACGATCTCGGACACGGTTATCCCTTTTACGCCGCCGAGTTGATCCGCAATGCTTATCCCGACGTGGAATTTGAATTTATCAATCGGGGAATTTCGGGTGACCGCGCCGAAAACCTTCTTGCCCGCTGGGAAAACGAAGCCATCGCACACGATCCGGACGTGATCTCGATTCTGATCGGCATTAACGATACATGGCACCATTCCGATCCCAACGATAATTGGATGAAGCACAGCTACTTTGAACACTGCTACCGCTCGATCCTCACGCAGCTCAAGGAGAGGACAAACGCCAGGATCATCCTCATCGAGCAGTTTCTGCTTTACACCCCGGACAAGGCCTACTTCCGCGAAGATCTCGCCCCCAAGATCGAGATCACCCGTAAGCTCGCCCGTGAGTTCGCCGACGCATACATTCCCATGGACGGTCTGTTTGCCAAAGCATCTGTCGGCACGGCTCCCACCCGCTGGGCGGAGGATGGTGTTCACCCCACCAAAACAGGTGCCGAATTGATCGCAAAATATTATCTCGAAGCTATCTCACCTATCATCGACGCGCTTAAATAAACCTCTCAAGGCCTAATAAACGAACCGCCCCGCGGCTTTTTGTGTCTGCAAAAAGCCGCGGGGCGCGTTTTCAGGTTGCTTTTTTACGGAATCTTTTTTATTTTTTACCGCACTCCTTACCTTCTGCCGAGCGCACCGCGCAAAAGCAGAAGGACACCCACGAGCGCCAAGGCGATTGAAAGCACGAGAAGCCCG
>CAZYFC010000006.1:4460-25592 GCA_964646715.1 uncultured Lachnospiraceae bacterium | reverse complement strand
TGACCGTCGATGTTGTTGTCGGCATACACCTGACCGTTGACGTGATGATACTGACCGGCATCGTGAGGCGCAAAGTCAAACTTAAGCGTCTTTGCCCACTCGTCACTGCGGGAATACTTCATGATGGGACGCATCATGCCGCGTACCAGCTCGGGATTGTAGAGCAGAAACATGGGGATAGAGGGGTAGGAAACGTCCACCGTTGCAGCACAGCCGTTCGAATGGCACTCCTTCGAGATGTAAAGGATCGAGCCGTCCTCGTCAAGCACCAGCTTGTGAGCGGCAAGAACCTGACGGTAGGCAAGAAGCAGAAGCTCAGCATACTTTTCGCCGCCTGCGCGGGTGGCGTCGATGAAGAGTCTTTCGGAGAAAGCAACACCCTTCACATAGCAGAAATCATAGTCAGCAAATGCCTTGGTGATCTCGTCAAGGATATTCGCACCGTCCTTGTTCCAATAGGTCTTGAGGTGCTTGCCGAAATAGATCATGCTCTCGATATCATCATAGGCAAAGGTAAAGAGCGCGCCCTTGACGGGGTCAAGGGTGTTCTCTGCAAAGACAAATGCCATTTCGTTATTATCGCCGTGAGGATATTCTCTGTCGTGATGCTCTTTTTCAAAGGGAACTTCCTCGGAATACGCGCCAACCTTGGCAGCATCGGTATTGGTGGAGAGATAGAAATAACCCCAGTCGATACGGATATCGTCCCCACGCTTTTCAAGCACGGGCTGGCTGACCGAGCCGATCTTTACGGTCTGAATGTCACCGTCCTCCAGCATCTCAATATCCACGCCGTCAGTGCCGCGCCAGTTCAGACAGATCTGCTCGGAAACGGCAATATTGGCAACAACGGTATGTTCCTTCTTATCAAGGGACTTGTAGGTCAGCTTAAGGTAGCTGATCGGACGGGTGAGGTAGTAATAATCGTCAAGGAAAAGAGGGGTGGTAAAGAGGGCGGTCAGTTCAATACCCGCCACCGCAAAGCGGTACTCTGTCGAGGTAGCGGTCACGTCGAGATAGATCTGCTTCATGGCAGGCGCTTCGCCCGTGCCCATAAAACGGTAAGGCACGCCGTCAACGGTAACGGTACCTCTCATCGTGTTGGGCTTGCCCGTCCAGTGAACGGTGGTGTTGTCGGTGAGTTTGTTGGCAGCTGACCAAACGGAGAAATAAGGGTCAACGGTAATGAGCGGTACGCTCGGCGGTCTCATTCTCATGATATACTCCAGATCTTCCGAAAAATCGGATATTGAAAAGTGATTTCCGATAGATACGCATCCCTCGGTAGGATAATTATACCATAAAGAATTGACCGATGCAAGAGAAAAAGCGTTTTTTAATCGGCAATTCGGTAATTTTACACGTTTCCCTTTTCTTCTTTCCCGGCAAAAAGCTTCAGAATCTTTCTAAAATTTTTTCGAGGTGTAACCTTTTACAGAAAAATATCGTCATATAGGGTGATAGCATCTGAATAACACGGAGGGGTCTGCGCATGCGTTCCCGGATTATACTATTTGAAACGGCAGCGACAAACCGTATTTTCTTCGAGGCAGGTCTTTTCGGGAACTTGTTTTATAGAGGTTTGTGATAGAATGAGAACAGTAAGTGCCCCAAAATGATGAAACGAAAGGAAAACGTACCATGTCAATTCCGAGAAACGAGTACCCCCGTCCCCAGCTTGTCCGTAAGGATTGGCTCAACTTAAACGGTGAATGGGATTTCACCGTGGATGACGCCTGCAACGGCAAAGACCTCAGATACTACGAAAAAGAATCATTATGTCTCGTGATTAAAATCCTACACCAAAACACAAGGATAAAAGCAACGGATGAGCATGTATTGACAGAGCATCGAAAACATGATATCATGATTATGTTACAGATGAAAACAAAATCCGCTCTTTTTTCATAGTGGTATCACATACCATGAAACAGCATTCATTTATTACTCGTTACATAAATCCAACTTTTTTCTTCGCTTTAGATTGTTCTTTCTTTAACAACCTTTGTGCACAACTCTTAAAAACACTTCATTTCATCACTTATGGAGGTACCCATGAAAAAAAATCTTTTTTTGTTCGTACATATTCTTCTTGTTTTTTCCATTATGACTTTGGGATTCACCGGCTGTAACCGTATTCCTACCACAAGCACCGAAGGGCAGGATTCAGACACTTCCGCACCGCCTACAAGCACCGAGCGGCAGGATTCGGACACTTCCGCACCGTCATACGCATTTTCTTATCCCGACAGTTATCTAACTTATTATGTTTCCGGAGGGTTAGACAACATCTTATCCTCTGCCCCGTCTTACAACGGAGCGTTAACTAACCCCAATAAAGTACAAGACTTTGTCAAAGAGAATATGCCCGGTATAACTATCGAAATCTACGGTAAAACCGTTGCTTTGAACTATAGAAGGACACGGTCAGTTCCCCTATATCCTTTTGAATACGACACGTATACCGATATCAATAGTAGTATCGAATACAGCGTAGTGGCAAACACTCAGGAATTTAACAAAATATTCATCTTTGACAGGTTTGCAGACCAGATAGAATTTACACCAATTTTTGACTCTACCGCCAGTGATCAAGACTATATCGACTATGTGTCTGCCTTTCTTTCCGAAACGACCGGCATTGACCACAGGAACTACGTTGCAACCGTTAGGCGCTATTCAGAAATACGCTACGCAGTTGATTTTCAAAAGTATGTTAACGGTATCCCTTGCCGTGGCATGAATTCGGTATTACTGACTCCGGAAGGATTGGTAACGTCTGTTAGTTTGGGACTCGACGAGTCTTCCTACTCTCGCTTGGATACCATTCAGATCGATCTGCAAGAAATCAGCGAAGTCGTACAGCAACGATATGCGTCCGACACTTCTCGCTATACGGTCCTTTCGTGTGAGCAGCCTGCCTACCTTTGGTATATTGAAGAAGATACCGTATGGTTAAACGCCACGATTTCTTTCAGATATGAAGGCAACACCATCGATCCCGTATCTAATACGCCTGACGTATTTTTGGAGGAATTCCTTTATATGCTCCCGGTCGCCACAATCGTTCCTACCAACTCATAAGCTCTCGGATGCAGCTTTTTTCTGCATATTTGAAGGGGCTGTTCTGAAAACCAATAACAGCCCCTTTTCCCGTTAAGCGCTGAAGAGTTCCGCCGTTTCTCCATATATTTTTGCAAAAAGCCTGCCATATCATGGCAAAAAACGAGGCAGAGCTAAGGAGAAAAGGCATGGAAAAAGCACTCCCCGAAAAGCGTCAGCGCCAAACCGTATTTTCTTTGAGACAGGCATGTTCGGGGGCTTGTTTTTTATGGAGGTTTGTGATAGAATGAGGACAGTAAGCGCCCCAAAATGATGAAACGAAAGGAAAACGTACCATGTCAATTCCGAGAAACGAATACCCCCGTCCCCAGCTTGTCCGTAAGGATTGGCTCAACTTAAACGGTGAATGGGATTTCACCGTAGACGACGCCTGCAACGGAAAAGACCTCAGATACTACGAAAAAGAATCCTTCGATCAGAAGATCACCGTTCCCTTCTGCCCCGAAAGCGCGCTTTCGGGCATCGGTAACATCGATTTCAAGACCTCGGTATGGTACAGGAAAAACATCGAGATCCCCGCCGAATGGGCAGGCAAGCGCGTGCTTCTTCACTTCGGTGCAGTTGACTATATTGCCACCGTTTGGGTAAACGGTAAGTATGTCGGAAGACACAAGGGCGGCTATACACCCTTCTCATTCGATATCACCGATCATTTGAAGGAAAGCAACAACTATATCACCCTCTGCAGCTACGACGACGTGCGCTCGGGCAGTCAGCCTGTGGGCAAGCAATGCCAGGGCTACTATTCAGCAGGCTGTTCCTATACGCGCACAACGGGTATCTGGCAGACCGTGTGGATGGAGCCTGTCGATCCCGCTCATATTGAAAACGTCAAGATCAAAACGACGATCAACGCCCCGAGTGCAACCGTCACACTGAGGCTCTCCAAATATACTGTCGGCGTAACTGTCACCGCCAAAGCGTCCTACAAGGGTGCGCCCATGGGCGAGGCATCTGCCGTTGTAAGTGGCATGACCACCACCCTTTCGATCCCGCTTGCCGAAAGCCACCTCTGGGAGGTCGGCGCAGGCAGACTTTACGATCTTTCCATCACTGTCGAAAAGGACGGCAAAGCACTTGACACAGTCGAATCTTACTTCGGTCTTCGTGAGGTAGCCATCACCGACCGCAAGTTCCTTTTGAACGGCAAGAGCATCTTCGGCAGATGGGTGCTCGACCAGGGCTTCTATCCCGACGGCATCTATACTGCCCCCACCGACGAGGCGTTAAAAAACGATATCCTCTATTCGATGCAGCTCGGCTTCAACGGTGCAAGACTCCATCAGAAGATCTTCGAGCCCCGTTTCCTCTATTGGGCGGATAAGCTCGGCTATCTCGTGTGGGGCGAGCACGGTAACTGGGGTATCCGCATCTGGGAATTCGAACAGCTCGCAAACTTCCTTCCCGAATGGATGGAATCGGTCGAAAGAGACTATTCTCACCCCTCGATCATCGGCTGGTGTCCCTTCAACGAGACGTGGGATAACGACGGCAAGCGTCAGGACGATCGCATTCTCAAAACGGTATACGACATGACAAAGGTGGCAGACGATACCCGTCCCGTCATCGACACAAGCGGCAACTTCCACGTAGATACCGATATTTTCGATATTCACGAATACGATCAGGATCCCGTCACCTTCGCGGAAAAGCTGAAGAGCGGCATCTACGTCACCTTCCGTGACCGTCAGAGATACGAAGGCCAGCCCTTCTTCGTGTCGGAATACGGCGGCATCAAGTGGAGTGATAAGGAGGGCGGCTGGGGCTACGGCAACGCCCCCGCGAGCGAGGAGGAATTTATCGCACGCTATAAGGCTTTGACCGAAACACTTCTCAATAATCCCGAGTGCTGTGGCTTCTGCTATACCCAGCTTTACGATATCGAGCAAGAGCAGAACGGTCTTCTCACCTACGAGCGACAGTTCAAATTCGATCCCAAGATCTTCTACGGTATCAACACCCAAAAAGCGGCAATTGAAGACTGATCTTCACAGAGTGACGTATAGCGTCAAAACGGCATCTTATAACGATCAACGCCCCGCATTATCAAACGAATGAAAAAAACGATCCGTCACGGAGGTTAGTCCGTGACGGATCGTTTCGCTTTCTCATCTGACCGAAAACCTATGATGAAACGCCACGATCTCCTTCAACTACGAAGGCGAAACCACCGATCCCGTGTCCAATACCCCAACGTATTTTGGGGTGAATTTCTTTATATGCTCCCTGTCGCCACAGTCGTTCCAACAAACTCATAAGCGCTCCGAGGCATCCTTTTCTGCAGATCAGATGATGCAGAGTGACCATTCACTCTGCCCCTTTTTTCGTTAGGTGCCGAGAGATCTCACCGTTCTTTCGTATACTTTTGCCAAAAGCCTGCCATACTATGGCAGAAAGAACGCGGAAAACAGGAGGGATGACATGGAGCGAGCACTTCCTGAAAGCAAGAAAGAAAGCCTCTTACACAGAGTTTTTTTCTTCATTTCTTCCTGCATGACGCCCCTCATTCCTTCTTTGCTCGGATGCGGTATGGTGCGCGTGCTTATCACCCTCCTCAGCGTCGCGAACCTTATCGACAAGCATTCAGACGCCTGTCTTCTTCTCAGCATGATAGGCAACTGCTTTTTCATCTTCTTGCCGATCATTCTGTCGGCAAGCGTGGCAAAGCAGGTCGAGATCGATCCCATTTTGGGCATGTTGATCGGCGGCATCACGCTACAGCTTCTGTTCGTCGGGTACGGTGAGGAGGGCACTGTCGGCTTTTCCTCCACTCTGGTGGGACAAAACGGCTACGCCGCATGCATTCTGCCGATCTTTCTCACCGTTCCTTTGATGAGATTTATCGACAGAGTCGCGGAAAAGCTCTCGCCAAGTCTCATCAAGGTCTTTTTCAAGCCCTTTCTGACCTTGCTCGCCGCATCATTTTGGCTGATCGCGCTCGCATGGCCTATCGGCAATGCCGCAGGCGCACTTCTGACAAGGGGCGTTCTCATGCTTGAAGAAAACGCCCATGCCCTTGCCGTAGCGCTTCTTGCCGCGGCAATGCCGTTTATTATGCTGACGGGACTCCACTATTCCCTTTTTCCGCTTGCGGCGCTCAGCTTTTCCTCTCTCGGCTACGATCCGCTCGTCTCACCGGCCATGCTCACCGCCGCCTTCTCCCTGGCAGGCGCCTCCCTCGCCGCAGCCACTTGCAGCCGCACGAAAAAAGAGCGACAGATCTCATTTGGAGCAACCCTTTCGGCTGTTCTTGCAGGTGTCACGGAGCCTGCTCTTTTCGGTGTCACACTCCGTTATCGGCATTCTTTGATCTCAGTCTCCCTCGCTTCGGGCGTTGCGGGGCTTCTTGCGGGGGCGCGCGGTAGCGTCGTCTACCGTTCGGGCACCGCTCCCTCTCTCTTTACACTTTTGCAGATGCTGGATCAGAATGATCCCGATAACCTCTTTTCGGGACTTCTCGTCCTTACCGCCTCTTTCGCGCTTTCTTTTCTCGCCAGCCTGCTCATTTACAGAAAATCCAATCTTTTACCCGATCAGAAAGGACTACTCATGAACGATAACAGTCAAGCCTCAGAGATGTTTGCAAGTAAAGCCGCAGCCAATACCGCCGTAAAAACACTTATCCTCACAAGCCCGCTTTCAGGCAAACGCATTCCTCTGGAAAAAGTCAGGGACGAGACCTTTGCCGAGGGCTACCTCGGCAGAGGATGCGCCGTTATTCCGACAGACGGTCATGTTTACGCACCCGCAAACGGCAAGATCATCAGCCTTTTTGAGACCCGTCACGCCGTGACAATCTTAAGCGATGACGGAACCGAGATCCTCATTCACGTCGGCAGAGATACCGTCACGCTCGGCGGCAGATATTTCAAGGCGTATCGGCAAAACGGCGATGAGGTGAAAACAGGCGACCTCATCCTATCCTTCGATCTCGATGCCCTTGAAAAAGAGGGCTTCGACCTCACCACGCCGATCGTCGTGACGAACGATGCCCTCTATAAAGAAATCGAGACCTTTGATAATGAGAGCGTCACTGCGGGCGATCCCCTTCTCAGACTCACCGATGATGGAAGGAAGGCCTGAAAAGAGCAAGATCCGTCACGTATTTCGTCTAGCTCCCAAGCAATTCGGAGACACACACGAAGCGGTAGCCCTCTTCCAACAGACGGGGGATCACCCTGTTAAGCGCCTCGGCGGTGTGTCCCTTCCCCACAATATAGTCGTGGCATAGGATGATCCCGCCATCCTTCACGCCCTGCATGATCCGCCGTTCTATATCGGTAGCGGGCGCGTCAGTCCAATCGAGCGTATCAACAGACCAAAGGACAGTGCGATAGCCGTGCTCCTTTGCAACCGTTTCGATCACACCCTCAAGAAAGCCCTCGGGCGGTCTGAAGAGCGTGGGCGAGATGCCGATCGTCTCCCCGATCGCCTTTTCCGCCTCGGTAAGCTCCTCGGCAAAGCTCTCGGCATTCTGTTCCCTCAGCTTGGGATGCGTGTGGGTATGGTTGCCGATCTCGTGCCCTGCCGCCGCCACGCGCCTTAACACGTCAGGGTATTCGAGCGCATTCCTGCCTATCACGAAGAAGGTTGCCTTCACGTCGTATCTTGCAAGCACCTCAAGGATATCGTCAGTCATCGTGCGGTGCGGCCCATCGTCAAAGGTAAGTGCGATCAGCTTTTCCTGTTCGGCAAAAGATGGCTGACACGAGACGACAACCAAAACAGATACAAAGACAAGAGAAAGCATTCTTGCGGTAAAAGAGCGCCTGCTCTCTCCTTGCCTTTCACGCTTCTGAAAGCCCCTCACTGCCATAATTCTTCCAAAGGTGCAACGCGATAGCCCTCTCTTTCAACTTCACACAGAAAGCGGTCGAGAATGGCGGCGTTCGTGGCAGAGGTGGGGTGCAGAAGAAGGATCTCGCCATTATGCAGATGATCAACGAGCTTTTTAAGCGATGCCTCGGGATCCGGTTGTCTTCCGTTATCCCAATCGGCGTAGGCAAACGACCATAGCACCGTCTTATAGCCGAGAGACTCACACAAAGCAAGGTTGGCTTCCGAGAAACGCCCCTCGGGCGGACGGTAGACCTTCAGCATCTCTTCTCCCGTCAGTTCGGTATAGACCTTTTCCAGCCGCGTAAGCTGTAAAGAGAACAGCTCTTTATCGGTGATCTTCGTCATATCGGGATGTGTGGCGGTATGATTGCAGACGGCATGCCCCTCCTCACAGATACGCCTGACAAGCAGCGGCGCACGCTTCACGAGGTTTTCCAGAATAAAGAAAGCCCCCTTCACTTCGTGCGCCTTCAATACGTCGAGTATTTTTTCGATGTTACCGTTTTCATACCCTGCGTCAAAGGTGAGATAGATCACGGGATCCTTTTCCTCGGCATGCTCGTCGACGTAATAAAGGTCGTATTTTTCGACGAATTTCATCCCCTCGTCAAGCACGGGCGGCGTATGTGTATCATTGTTTTTGCAGTACCAATTATAGGGTGTCGTGTCGGATGCGTATACCTGCATTGTGAGCAGTATCACGGCAAGCGGTATAAGTCCGACGGCTTTAATATCTTTTTTTCGTTTCAAGAAGCGTCCTCCTTTGTCGAACGTCAGAGCATTTCACGCTTTTCAGCGTACACGTATAGTCTTTTGTGAGAACGGAAAAAATAAACGAGGAAAGTAACGGCGACAAAGGATAGAACAAGAAAGAGAAAAACCGTGCATCCCTCATGGGACGCACGGTCAGGATCGTTTGGTCAGCGCAAGGTCTTGGTCATGACGACTGCTTTGCTGTTGTAATACCGCAGCGCCTTCAGCATTTGCTCGGTGGCTTCAAAGAAAACGACACCGGGCTTACCGCTTGCAGCGGTAAAGGTCATGAAGTAAATGTCGGAAGCGTCGAAGGAAGAAACAGCCTCGAAGATCTCGGCATCGGCGTGCGCGTGTGCATATGCCGCATATTCCTCGTTAAGCGGCGCGATCATTTCAGCCTCGCTGATCTTCACCTTCACGAAATCGTCTTCAAATTTTCCGCCGAACACCTTGAGAACGGTAAAAAAGCTGCCATCAACGGTGTAATAATAGGCTTTTGAAACGTAGGGCCAAGTGAAAAACCAGAGCATCAGAACCACGATCGGCACAAGGAAACCGATCCATGGGAAGTTGAGCAAAAATACAACGCCGATAATAGCCACTGCCACGAAGACGTAAAGAAGCACCATCAGCGTTCTCTGCGCCCTGTATTTACCTTCTTTTTTAAGGTCTACCATGTACTCTGCGTAGTTGGCGCTACCGAACGCATCGTCCGCGCGGGCGGTAATATCACCGCGGGAGCGTTCCTTGCCTTTGAATTTTCTCATATAGTTTCTCCTTTTTATGACGAAAGCCGCTTACAGAAAGGACATTCGCATAGTATATTGTTTTTATTATAGCACAAATTTCATAGAATGCAAGCCGTTTTTTTTACAAAAAAAGAGCTTTTTCTTCACTCGTTCAAAGCAAAATCAGCAGTTTACACAAAAAAATCGAAGAGAGCCTTTTTGAAAGGCGTATTTTTTTGTAAAAAGTGTAAAAATTGTGCAAAATCGCGAAAAAATGTTGCAAAATGGCAACGTTATGATATAATATATACACAAGCATCGGATAAATTCCGAGCAAGAAAGGAAGTATCTATCATGACCAAGAAAGAATTGATCGACGTCGTTGCGGAAGACGCCGGTATTAGCAAAAAAGACGCAAAGGCCGCTATTGAAGCGCTTCTCGGTGCCATTGAAGCCTCCCTCGTTAAGGGCGAGGATGTTTCTCTCGCAGGCTTCGGTACCTTTAAGGTAAAGACCCGTGCCGCAAGAAACGGTGTCAACCCACAGACCAAGGCTCCCGTTGTCATCCCCGAAGCAAAGGTTCCTACCTTCAAGGCAGGCAAAGCTCTCAAGGAAACGGTTGCAGGCTGATTTTTTCAGAGACAATTAGCAGGGCTGTTGCTGAAGCAACAGCCCTTTCGTTTGTCTTTCAGCCATACTGTCGATTTGAAAAAGCTGTTAACAACGAAGCCCTTGGCTCTTATCCTTTCGTTCTTTCTTGCGGCACTTCTTATCTTTCTTCTCTTTCGCGTGCCATACACCCATCTTTTCTTCTTTCTTCTGTTGGGTGTTGCAATTCTTCTGCTTCCCTTTCTTCTCAAACAAAGAGACAAGCCCTCTCAAAGGTATTTATCCGTACTCCTTCTTTTCGTTCTCTTTCTCTCGATCGCCTCTTTAGAGGCATCGGTCTTTACGGCAAGGATAAAGCGTATCGAGGCAAGCTATCACGGTACAACGCAGACGGCGAGCTTTCTCGTCAGCGAAACGGTGTATTACGACGGTGCAGTCAGACTCGTCGGTCAATTTACACGAATTGGCGATCGGGATGAACGCGTAAAGGCAACCGTTATGCTTTTTGCAAGCACCGAGACCGACCTTGACGAGCTTTCTGCAGGCGATACACTTTCCGGTGCGTTTTATTTTGAATCGACCGACGGTGAAGGACTTCTCGGAAAAGCGTCTTTAGCCGACGGCATCCTTCTCTCTGCCACCGCCACCGATTCACCCCGCCTCGTCGGACATACCGAAAAGCCGCTTTTCGTCAAGCTGGCACTTATCAGAAACGCAGTCGGGAAGGCGCTTGATACCGCACTCACCGAAGACGGTGCTTCGATGATGCGTGCGCTTCTGCTTGCCGATAAAAGCGGCATCGATTCCGAGGTCAAGGAGGGCTTCTCCACCCTCGGCATCAGCCATCTTTTTGCGGTCAGCGGTCTTCACCTCTCGATCCTGATGGGCATGCTCGCCTTTCTTTTTGAAAAGCTTGAGCTCAGAAAGCCCCTCGCCTACCCTATTCTCGCCGTCGTCACACTCTCGTACATTCTTCTGACCGGCTTTGCGCCCTCCATGCTCCGCGCAGGCGGCATGCTGCTGCTCTTCTACTTATCCCGCTTTTCAAGGCGGCATCGCGACAGCATCACCTCGCTTCTCGTTGCCACCTCCCTCATCGTGATCCTTTCACCGAACGCCATTTTGGATGCAGGACTTCTCATGTCCTTTGCGGCAACGGGCGGTATTTTAGTCATAGGCGCGCCCTGCCTTCGGGCGATCGGTGAGAAGAGACTTTTCAGAAGTAAAAAGCGTTCAGTCAAGCTCATGGCATCCACCCTCTCTTACCTTCTTTCATCGGTCGTTCTCTCGCTTTCCGCCACCGCCGCGATCCTACCCATCCTATATCTCATGAAGGAGCGCGTCTTTTTCTTTGTCTTTTTGTCCAACCTCGTTTTCACACCCTTCTTCTCGCTTCTCATCTTCCTCATGCCGCTCGTCCTTCTTTTCCTGCCGATCAGGCCGATCGTCTTCTGCCTCTCATGGCTGATAAACGGCTTGACACGGGCGGTTTATGCGATGGCACTTTGGGGCAAAAATCTATCCGCCCTTTCCTTCTCACTCGACTATCCCTTTATCCCCTTTCTTATAGCCTTACTCTTCCTCACCTTCGTTTTTATACTGACGCGGAAGAAAAAGCATGTCTATCTTCCACTCGTTTCGATCCTTCTCTTCTTCCTTATTGCCAACCTCGGCATCCTCATTGCCGACCTCGGACTCAAGGGTAGCGAGAGCGTCTATTACACAACAGATAAGAAGAACGATCGGCTGGAGATCACCTATGAAGATAAAGGACTTATGATCGATTTTTCGGCGTCGGGCAGCTTTCTCACCGAAGGCATTACCTCACCGATGGAACGAAGCCCCTCCGTAACGCTTGACAGCCTCATGCTGACCTCCTGCCGCGCTCTGCATCTTGCACCGCTCACCGAGTTTTTCCGCGATGAGACACTCAATCATCTCATACTGCCAAACGGCACGGCGTACAGTGATACCTTTGCCGCCCTTGCAGAAGGATACGGTGTCAGCGTCACGCGTTATACGCCCGGGGATACCGTTTTGTGGAACGGCATCGTGATCACCACCTACCCCGATCAAAGCGAAACGAGCCTTGCCGCCGTCAGGATCGAGACGAGTCACAAGGATTTTCTCTACATCAAGGAAAATGCACCAATGCAATTTGATATCCGCTTCGGCGTTCTTGCGGCGCACCATGACGTCCTCTTCTACGGCTCTTACGGTTCGGCAGCAAGCGGTCAGCCCTTCGTCTTCGACGCAGATCTCGTCGTAGAAGGCGGTGATACCCACTACGTCAAAAAAAGTCACGATTACCTGATCCTTTATGAAAGCGAGGTCTTTACCGACTCACGCAAGCAGGACTGATAAAAAACGCTTTTGCAGAGAGCGAGAGACTGCAAAAGCGTTTTATCTTTATGCACTATAGCACGCGTCGGTAAACGTAAGCCCGACTTCCCTCTCGCCGACGCTCAAAAACACCAAGCACGGTCAACACCTTCAGTGCGCCGCTTGCCGCCATGCCCTTGAGTCTCGTCACCTTGGAGAAGATCCCGGCGTCAAATTCATTCGGCAGCGTATCGGGGAGAAGCTTTGCGTAATCGGCAGGCGTTTGGCAGACGATCTCCTCGACAAGAGCTGTGGGTATGCGCTCGTAGCGCCTCGTGCCGCGCCCTTTTCCGCCGTTTTGACTCACAAGACGGTATTCGTCGAGGTCAAACAGCATAAGGCGAAAGGTGAAATGCTCATGCGTTAGATAGGGCAGGATCTTGACAAGCTCGCCGAAGGCACGGACGGTATGCCGCTTCAATGGGCTTGTACGCGGTTTTGAAAAGCTGCCGTCTTGCCCGATCCAGATAAGCCGCCGCTTATTCGCCATCGGATAGACGACTGTCACCCGTTCTTCGGGCAAAAAGGCCTCCAGCTTGCGCTTCAGCGGTGTAAAGCTACCCGTCTGTATCTCGAAAATGCCGTTTTCATTCCGCAGATCGGCAACGTACTCGCCAACCTTGATCTCGTGATGACTGTGATCGGAGTCGAGATAGAGCTTGATAGAGGCGTGAAGCACCTTCTCCCCAAGCCTGCCGATGCCGTCACGGTTACGGGCTTCTATGATCACGGTATCGACCGCTTCGAGAAAACGCTCGGCATCCATTGCTTGCCTCCTTACTTATTTCAGATCGCTCGGCTTGACGTAAGCCGTCCAATAGGTCGTGTAGGTCACGAAGCCGGGCTTCGCTCCGCTCGGCTTTTTTATATGGCGAATGAGGGTATAGTCGACCGCCACGTTCTCTCCGTCTGCCAGCGATGAGTGGAAGGCGGCAAGAGATGCGGCCTCGGTGAAGTCCTTTTCACTCGGCTCTTCCCTGCCGTCAACAAAGAGAACGACGTGTGAGCCGGGCGCGTTCTTGACGTGAAACCACCAATCCTCCTTTGAAGCGAGCTTCGTCGTGATCATATCGTTTTGCAGGTTGTTCTTGCCACAGAGAAGACGGTAGCCCCCGCTCGTTCTGTATTCCGAGGGCTTCGTTTTGATCGGCTTCGCACAGGAGGTGCGGTGAAGCTTTGCGCCGTAGCCCGCGGCGAGAAGCTCGCGGCGGATCTCGTCAAGCTCGCTCTGCCCGACGGCCCTTTCGAGTGCGTCTGCTACACTGTCAATATAGACAAGCTCCTCCTTGGCAGAGGCGATCTGCAAAGAAAGCTCCTTTTCTGCGTTTTTTGCCTTATTATATTTTTTATAATAGCTCTGCGCGTTCTGTGAAGGAGAGAGGCGAGCATCCAGCGTAACTTCCACCTCGGGCATTTCATCGTCGTAATAATCGATCACACGCACCTTCGTCATGCCGCGCTTGAGCTGATACATGTTCGCGGTGATGAGGTCGCCCAGCTTTTTGTATTCCTCTTTTTTGGCACATTCGGCAAGCTCGCCCTCCTGCAAAAGGAGCTTCCTGGTCAGGCGCGCACGCGCATTCGTCACCATCTTAAAGAGGTCAGAGGCGCGTTTTTTAGAATGCTCAAGATTGTCGCGCTCGTCGAAAAAGGCCTCGATAGCCTCCGAAACACGCTCAAAATGCTCCTTGCGGTAGCCCTCTCCGTACTGCGCGATGTCGATAAAGGAATATTCGATCGGCTTGCTTCCCTCGTAGATCACGGTGGGCGTATACCCATGCGCTTCAAGCCTTCTGACGAACTCGTCGAAAGCGGCAAGAGCAAGCCTCGGGGATGCCCCGATGCGGCTGACTGAACGAAAGGCGATCTCTCTTGCTATAAGCTGGGAGATGCCGAGATAATTGTTCGTGATAAATTTGTCGGTGGGAAGATCGGGGGTGCTTTGTGCGCGGCGGAGAAATTCCTCCTCCGAAAAATCGAGTGGCGAGAGCTTATCCTGCTTTGGGGGCAATTCGTAAAACATGCCGCCGAGCAGTTGACGTTTGGCGCTCGTCGTAAAATCGACCGGGCGAAGCACGCCGAGGATCTTCTTGTCCTTGTCGGTCAGAATGAGATTTGAGTATTTACCCATGATTTCGGCGTAGAGATACTTCGTCTCAAGAAAGCCCATCTCGTCGCGCGAGTCAAACGCCATCTCGATCACGCGCTCAAACTCGATCTGCCGCACAGAGAGGATCCGTGCGCCCGTCAGGTGCTTTCGCGCCAGTGTGCAGAAGAGGAAGGGCGCGGCAGGATTTTCCTTCTGCCTTTTCACGAAGCAGATGCAAGGATTACTTGCTCCCGCAGCAACAGAAAGGCGCAGATTGCCCTCCTTCGTATGAATGGCAAGCACAAGCTCGTCCTTTTCGGGCTGATAGACCTTCTCTACCCTTGCACCCTGCGTTTTTAAGTTGATCTCGTGGGCAACGGCGCCCACCATTCCTGCATCAAATGCCATAGCAGTTCTTCCTTATGGGATTCTTATTGGTTAACTCGGTAGGCTGATACGGCGTAAAACCGACCAACCTTTTCAAATCCGACCGCGCGAGCGATCCTGTTCGATTTCGTATGCGTGTTGCGGCAGCAGTATGCGAGGGCGCAGCCTTTTTCGAGAAGATAGGCGCAAAGGGCGGCGACTGAGGACTGCGCGTAGCCCTTGCCGCGATGCTTCACGGCCGTTTCAACCGTTACTTCAAGCATCTTCGTCTCTTCGAGCGTCTCGTTCACGGTAGCAATGGAAGCCACCTCGCCGTCAAGCACCGTCACAAAGCTCACAAGCTTTTTCTGAAGCAGCTCGGGCAGTGAAAAGGTGGTGGGATTTTTCAGCCCCGATGCAAGTGCTTCGGTTAAAAGCACCGTCTCGGGCAGAATCAGCGCCGTGTTGACACACGCTGCATCGCGCATTTCATAGGAATTGTAATAAAGCGCCACGCCTTTTTTGTCGCGCAGATAGCCATGCTTTTCGATATAAGCATCAAGGGATGCAGCAATAAAGGTAAGTGCCTTTTTACTGAAATAACGGCCCTCGTAGGCCTTTTCAAAGACCTCAACCGTCTTCCTGATCCCCGAATAGATCTCAAACGAGATCTCGCCGCGGTATTCCTCCATCAGAAATGGCACGATGGCAGGATATCGGGAGGCAAATATTCTTCTGTCGTTCTCAACCGTCACGAATAAGCACCTCCTCGCTTCACAGTATTATACCCTATTTTCCTTTCTTTTGCAAGTGGCAAAGCCCATTTCGTCAGAAAGAAAAGGGGCTTTCCCTTTCGGAAAAGCCCCTTTTCGGTTATTATGTGAGATTTACTGCGCGTCGTATCTCGGAAGTGCCTCCGCTACGAACTCGCCGTTTACAACCGTAAACTTATAGGTGTACTTATGTGCGAAATATTCTTCGGAGGAATAGGTCATGAAGAGCTGATACTTCTGAAGATTGCCCTGACCGTTGTTGGGATCCTTCATGTTGAACATCGACTGCGGGAAGAGCGCGATAGGCGCATTCACGAGAGCGTAAACGCGAGGCAGTCTGTTAAAGCCGTGATGCGCGATCTGTACCATGTCGCTCTTGTAGTAGGCTTCGCTATGCATAGCCACGAAGACCGATTCCGCGTCATCGGCAAGGTCTGCAAGCAGCATGATGGTCTTGCCCTCAAAATTGATCTTGAGAACGGTGGACGTTGAGTTGAAGTCAGACACTCTCGATTTACCTGCCGCGTTCACCATATCCTCGTGCGTAAAGACGACTTCCATCGTCAAGCCTGCAAGAGAGAGCACTTCACCGGTGTGGAGCTTGTGATAGGTCACGTCGGGGAAATACTTGTTAAGGTTGGTCTTGAGCGTAAAGGTGTTGCTGTCGTAGCCACTTGAGATCACCTGATAGGAGGGAAAATTGAAGGTGACCGCATCTATGATGATATCGTCGTGATAATCCTCGATGAAGTCAGCCGCCAGGCGAACGTGGTCACCGTGTGCATGCGTGAAATACCACATAGCGATCTCGAGCTTCTCTCCCTCTGCCGTATCGGTGATCTCGCGCAGGAACTTCATAAGACCTTCTCTTGATTTCTGCGTGGACTGCTGTTCGTGACCGGAGTCAACGATGATAAGCTTATTATCGGGCAGTTTGAAGATATAGCACATACCGCAGTTGATGCTGCCGCTTTCAGTATAGACAACAGGATCGTAGCCTGCCACGTTGTTAAGCGCGTAGTTGATCGAATATTGATAGAATTCGATCGTATCGCCCTCCTTCTTGGTATACTCATAATTGATCTCGGAGAGCAGATCGCTCGAATTATCGGCAATGATCCTCGTCTCACCGATGCTTGCGTTATGGTAAAGATAAAGCAAGGAGCCGAACTTTCTGTAGGTATAGTAGGTATCTCCGTCAATCGTGTTCTTGGAGATGAACTCGTAGCCATAGGCGGGAAGCGTCTCAACATAAGACGCCAGCTTGGCGGCGGTGGTGTTGGAGACGACTGTCATGTAGGAATCCTCTGCGGTGGTAGCGGTTCGGTCGCTCAACAGACCGGGACCTACGTTCAGCGTCGGACTGACCGTGCCGAGAGAGGTAAGATCGGGGAGTGCTTCGATCATCAGGTTGATCGAATCGACACTGTAGGAAACGGGCGCGAGATATTCGGTGCCGTCTGCGGTATCAACGATCGAAAGATCGACAGAATCCCATGCGCCCATCGGAATATCGGTCACGACGAGGCCGAAGAGTGCATTCCCTTCCAAGGCAAAATAGTTGACGTCGCCTGCCGAAACAGCAGAATACATCGTGAAATCGCTGTTCGTCACAGCCAGCTTCTTAACAAGGGATTTGACCTTGTTGCCGGCGTCATCCTTGAAATCGATCGAGACGGTGACCGATTCTGTATCGTAATCGAGATTCGTCAGAATCACGAATCGCACGGCATGCGTTCTACCGTCGTCACGAATCGAAACGTAAGCGGTGAACTTCTTGTTGGTGGAAAGAAGAGGTACGAGAATACCGCTTTTCTTTTCGGCAACGACAACGTTATATCTGACGTAGTCTACACCTTCCAGTGTGAAGGACTTGCCGTTCTTATTCACCTTATCGGAGGTATAGCTTCCCGAAGAGGTACTGCTTCCCTCTCCGCAGAATTTCAGACCGCTTGCGGAAATATCGGCAGAGGATACGCACTTTAAGGACTTGCCGTCAGAGACGTAGCCGCAGAAAGCGCCCGCTGTGTCTGCCAGCGGCAGCATATAGTTCGAGCAATAGGTGAGCGTGATATTTTCGGTCGTACCGCCAACAAGACCGCCTGCGTAGATAACCGCATTCAGTTCACTCAGGTTGGAGGAATAGTCAATCGTGGTCGAGCCGTTCTTGTTAACGCCGAGAATACCGCCTACGTAATCGTCGCCGGACGAGATCTCGGAAAGGATCTCGCCGTCGCTGACGCAACGGCTGAATTTCACGGTTGCATTCGTCGCATTGCCGAGAATACCGCCGATATAAGCTTCCTTCCCGGTAGCACCGGTCATAACCCTGATCGAGCCGCCAAAGTGACAGCCCTCAAAGGTAGTCGTGCCGCCGCTCGAATTGCTCCAGCCGACGAGACCTCCGATGCCTGCGCCATCGCCCGTCCATTCAACGAGATAGTCGCCGAAATACGCGCAGTTGACGAAGGAGACGTCTGCTCTCGTATAGCCGACAAGACCGCCCGCGTTCAGGTCGTTACGGGAGGTGGTGATATTGACATAGGAGACGAGATTGTTATAAACGGCACTTTCCGAGTTAAGTGCGAAGGAGGCCGCTTTTCTGATCGAATCGTGATCGGTAAGAGATGAAGTATCGATATCGCCGGCGATGATAAGATCGGTAACGGTACCGTTAAACTGCTTGAAGATCGTCTTGGACAAGCCGGACAGCGTCTTGCCGTTGCCATCGAAAACGCCCGTGAAGGCGGTAGTCAGCATGGGAAGCAGACCCTTCACGTCAATGTCAGCCGTCAGTCTGATCGTGGTGGAGGCAGGGATCGTGCCGTCCATAATACCGTTGAACACCCAGATCAGTTCAGCCGAGGATTTCACCGAATAAACGCCCTCGATCGGCGTAACCGTCGTGGTTGAGGGAATAATCTCGTATTCAACGACCGAGCACTTGGTGCAAGCCTTATGGCGAAGACCGTCCTCGGTCTCAGTTGCCTGCTTATCGGTCACCCACGCGCCGAAGGAGTGAGTACCGTTCTTCTCTTCAAGAACCGTGCCGCAGACCTCGCAGATCTTGCCGACGCAGGAATCAAGCACGCTGTCGACATGATCGCATTCCCATGCGAGGATAGCGTATCCGTTATTCGCCTTCGGATCTACGATGAAGGGAGAGCTCTCAAAGGCGAGAAGGATGCTGTTCAGAACGTCTCTCGACGAGGCAAGCGTTGCGTCAATATTCTCGCCCGCATTGTTGGTGGTTGAATTAATATAATAGTTGTCCTTTGCAACAGCCTGTGCCGCCGCACCGCTTGCCGCGATAGGATGAAGCTCGCCGCCACCTACCGTCTTGAGCGTACCCGCGCTGTAGCAGTAGCGAACGGTCAGGGAGGCGGAGGAGTTGGTGTAGCTGAAGATACCCGACGCGGAGTCTTCGCCCGTCGTGATCGTTCCGACGTTATAGCAATACTCAAGAAGATACGTCGAGCCGTAACGGTTCATTCTGCCGCAAATACCGCCCGCGCGACCGCGTCCCGAGCCAACCGTGACGTTTCCGTAGTTCGAGCAGTAGCGTGCCGTGAACTTCTGCGCGTCTCCGGACGTCCACGAGCCTCCGCCGTAGATACCGCCGAGGCCGTTGTCGCCACCGGCAGACGAGATGTTACCGCGGTTGGAGCACTTGTCTGCGATAACCTCGGAGTAGCGGCCGCCATAGCCAACGATACCGCCTACGCCGATATTGGCACTTTGAGAGGTCATGCTGATCGCACCCTCGTTGATACAAAGCGTTGCCTCAACGGTGGTGTAGGCAGTGGACGAGTTGGAGACCTGTCCCACAAAGCCCGCTACGTTGGCAGCACCGCTGACAGCACCCTTGTTGACACAGTTCTCAAAAGAAACCGTTCCTGCTTTGCTGAAAGCGACACTGCCGATAAAGCCGGCAACGCCTGTAGCCGAGGCGGCTTTGACCGTGCAGTTGACGGTCACGTTTTTCACGGTGAGGTCGCCCGACGCGGTTTTGGCAAGAGCGCCGACGGCGGCAGAGCCGCTTGCCGTGACAGTGCCTTCAAGCGTCAGATCGGAAACACATCCCGAAAGAGAGGTAAAGAGAGGCGCGGTCAAGCCCTTGACGGTATGACCGTTGCCATCGAAATTGCCCGAAAAAGCAGGCAACGTACTACCGTCAGAAAGCGTGATATCAGCCGTCAGACGGTAATTACCGCTTGACGAGATCGCCTTCAGTTCAGCAACCGTATCGATCTCGGTATAGCCGTCCGAGCCGAAAACGGTAAATGAAAGAAGCAAGCATAGCGTCGCGGCGACGAGAAGCACCGCAAGCGTGATCAAAAGAAGCTTTTTCATTTTAAAATTGCCGATCGAGGATCGGCATCTCCTTTCGTGTTTATATGGGTAAAGTATACCATGAACAACGCTTGAATGTCAAGCTTTTCAGACAGAGTCTACAAAAAGTCCACAAGAAAACCGTTTGAACGATCACCGTACTACCGTTGATCCCCTTATGCAGTTGGTGAACCGTGTCCTTTTTTCAGGCAGAAGGAAAGCGGTGTAAATTGTCTTCCATATTCCATGCTCTGACAGTCCTGACGAATAAACCTCTCTCTTGGAGGAGAGAGAGGTTTGCCTGTTGATCAATCGGTGAGGTAGAGCTGATATCGTGCCATCAGGAAGAGCACGGTCGCAACGCCGGTGGGCTGAATCACGTCGTTATCAAAATAGCCGGTATCCTGAGGCCAGAAATCGTCCCCGGGCGAGCAAAAGAATGGGTCGTAATGCCCGTTCTCATCCTTAGTGGCGAGCGTTTTTTTCAAAACGATATCAAGCTGGCGCATAAAGTTGCTGACGGGTGCCTTCAGATCATTGACAGAAGCCATCAGCTCACCGCGCACCGTCCAACCAACGCACCATGACTTATAGATCGGATTACGATTCATGTTGTTACCGTTGAAGAGCAGTGTACGCGAGGAGATCGCGGTCTTGCGAAGCTCGGTCTTATAGGTCTCCTCGCCCGTGATCTCGTACAGAAGACCGGCAAGCGTCATATAGGTACCCTGATCGTAAGCAGCCGTCCAGTTGCTGACCTTTGAGGAATCGTATGCAGTGATATTGTAAGTATTGGTCCCCTCGTGAACGAGACCGGATTTGTCACGGATCACATTGGTGATCCACTCATACTGCAGTTTGGCGCGTTCCAGATAGAGCTCATTGCCCGTGATCTTGTATGCAGCCGCATAGCAAACGCCGATGGGGCAGTTGGTACAGCCACCCTTGTAATGCAGACCGCTGCCGTATAAGCCGCTGCTGTTGTCAAAAGCCTTGCTCCAATAAATGCCACCGCCTGCGCGCTCGTCCCAACCGGTCCAGAAGAACTCAAGAAGAGCTTCCGCGTAGGTCAGGTACTTTTCATCGCCAAGCTGTTGGTAGGCGTCGAGAAGCTGAATACAGATCCAGGCCGTAT